>JANQGV010000138.1 GCA_028282925.1 Thermodesulfobacteriota bacterium | reverse complement strand
AAAGGCCCAGAAAGCGCACGACAGGGTTATTTTCTGCAGGATGGGAATCGGTGTCAGGGCGATAACGATGATACCGGAAGCATCGGTGATGATACCGGCAAAGCCGGGTATGAACAGATGCTCGATAACGCTTTTACAGGCGGCCTTAACATCCTGCAGCTTGTAGGCCTCTTCCTTGTAGCGCTTGATGACCTGTACTGAGTGCGAGGCCGCCATGGCTGCGATCAGGAAGGGGAACACCAGCACCAGGGGGTCGAGGTTGAATCCCAGCAGGCTGAGAAAACCCAGGCCCCAGATTGCGCTGACCGCCCCGGCAAAGATGGGCAGCATCATGCCGCGTTTGGAGCGGAAGAACAGCAGGAACACTACCATCATGGCTGCAACGGTGTAGGCCAGGATTTTCAGGATATCGGCGATGTAGCTGTCTACGTAACCCAGGTGCATGGGCTCGCCGGCAATAGCAACGATATTATTTTTGTTTTCGTATTTTTTACGCAGGGCTTTGAACTCTTTGAAGCAGGTGGAGTAGTCGATTTCCTCTTCAAAGAAGTCGACCATGATCAGGGTCTTTTTACTGTCCAGGGACACCAGCACCGGGTAGCAGATGGGGTTTCCGTATACCGTCCGCCGCAGGTCTTCGAGGCCCTGCTTGGTGGTGGGCACATCCGGCCACATAACATGTTCCATGGAGTAGCCTGCAGCGCTGATTTTGAAGTCGCGCACCTTGCGGCTGGCCAGCGACATGATTTTGTAACGGTCTACGCCGGTAAAGGCCAAAAGGTCTTCGGTTATGCCCTTAACAATGTTCAGTGTTTCGGGATTGAAGATATCTTCATACTCCCCGCCGTCTTCCTTGTCGCGAACCTGGACCATGATAAGAACCTGGTTGGCACCGCCGAATTTGTTGCGGATTTCGTCATGGAGTTGCACGTATGCATGGTTGCGCGGCAGGAGATCGGGAAAAATTGTTTTTACGGTCAGCTTTGTAACGGCCTGATACAGGAAGAATGCGGTAATCAGGAGAATGCCGGTGAGGAAAAGTAATCTTTTTTCAATGATAAGGTCTGCAAAACGTTTCATGATGCGTTATGTCCCCCTTTGACATAAAGAGATTGTTGTGAAATTTATTCGGTTACCATGCCTTTGAATTCAAGTGCTTTGGGCATCTGGAAAAATTCCATTGCATAGGACAGGCCGGAGCGGAACTCCCAGGTCTTGCCGCTGTCGGTGGTTCCGACCACGGTGCCGGTTGATCCCACAACCCAGCCGTTGTCAGCACTGCTGAAGGTGACGTCTCTGAACCACATTTTTGACTTTATAACATCTTCCTGCAGCGTCCAGGTTTTGCCGCCGTCCAGTGAGAGGAGGCAGGCGCCCTTGTCTCCGACGGTCCAGCCGATGTCGCCTTTTATGATAATCGAGAACAGTGCATTCTCAATGCCAAGGGGTATCTGGTTCCAGGTTGCCCCGCCGTCGTTTGTGTGCATAATGGTGGCATCGATTCCACAGAGCCAGCCGGTGTTTTCGTCGGTAAAGCTGATGCCGAACAGGGCAGGGGGCGGGTCTTCGAACATGGCCTCGAAGGATTCCCGCTCGAAGGCCTTGGGAACCTGCGCGGTCCAGGTGCGGCCTCCGTCGGTTGTTTTCATGATTGTGCCGGCTTCGCCGACGAGCCAGCCGAGATTTCTGTTGAGAAAAAGAACGTTGCTGAGGATTTTATCCTGTTCCTGTACCTGGTGGTTCCAGGTTTTGCCGCCGTCCGTAGTGTTAATGATGGTGTGCCATTCGCCCACGGCCCATCCGTAGTTTTCATCTACAAACGATACGCTGAACAGGTGTTTGCCTGTGCCGGTCTTCTGTTTGGTCCAGGTTTTTCCGCCATCGGATGTATGGAGGATAACGCCGTACAGGCCTGTTACCCAGCCGGTGGTGTTGTTGATAAAGCAGCCGTCTACCAGAAGGGTGTGTACGCCGGACTCCTGTTTAGTCCATGTTTCGCCACCGTCGGAAGAGTGGTGAATAACGCCGTAATTGCCGACAACCCAAATATTGTTATCGTCGGGGGCAATGACGCCGTGGACATTTTCCGGGGTTATCATCTTGATTTCGGGCACTTTCATAGCTTTGTCGGCGGATTTGCTGCAGCCGTAACCGAAACAAATGCAGAAAGAAAGCGCAACTAGCAATACTGACCTGAATACTGTTTTCCCCATTGTAATGCTCCCTCGTGTGAACTGAAAAGTAGTAAAAAACGTCAAAAAAATTGTTACTTCACTCTAAATTTTTGGTTAGCTAACTAACTAGCAAAAAAAAATGGGGCGTGCGCCCTATTATTTTGCATACAAAATTTTCTTGACATAAATAAGTCATTAGATTATCTCTTTATAGTGAATTAAGTCAAGTAAAAAGTTGTTTTGATAGAGTTGCAGAACTACAGAGTCGGTAAAACGAGTAGAGGAAACTAGGAGGTAAACAGTGAAAAATACTTATGATTTAGTTGTAGTTGGAGCAGGGCCCGCAGGTCTTACCGCGGCCAAAGCCGCTGCAGAGAACGGATTGTCCGTTGCCATTCTGGAGCGTAAGGACTGCATTCCGGAAATACTGAGAATGTGCGGTCAGATGGTTGTTTCGCTTTCCGGAAAGTACATGGGAGAGCGGGTAACCTATAACGAGGA
>JANQGV010000244.1 GCA_028282925.1 Thermodesulfobacteriota bacterium | reverse complement strand
ATCAGTATCTACAAACAGGCCCGGTAATATCCGAACCTAAAAGCCTTCCTTTGCCAGTTCTTCGAAGAGCTTCTTCTGTTGCTCCTGCAATCCTTTGGGGATTTTTACCAGGACGCGGACAAACTCGTCACCGTGACCTGATTTACCGAATTTCGGCACCCCCTGCCCCTTAATTCGCAGCTTGGTATGGCTTTGAATTCCCGGGGGTATCTTCAGCTTTTTTGAACCCTGCAAGGTAGGCACTTCAACGGTCGTCCCGAGCACCGACTGGCTGATGGTTACCTCCTTGTCGACCAGGATATCACTGTTTTCACGTTTAAACACCGGGTGATCATTGACCGTTATCTGCAAATACAGGTCACCGGCAGGCATCCCCGGTTGAGCTCCCGGGCCACCCTTGCCCGTAAGCCTGAGTTTCTGGCCGGTGTTGATGCCGGGCGGAATTTTGACCTTGACGCTTTTCTTTTTACCACCGAACATGTAATCGATCGACTTTTCACAGCCGTTCACTGCCTCCATAAACTCAACCGTCAAATTCAGGCTCAGATCCTGCCCCTTGGGGGCATAGCCCGGCTGCCCGAACCCGCCGCCGAACATGTCCTCCATAGTGCCCCCGGCGGTACGCCGCCGCCCTGCTCCGCCGAAACCGCCTCCCCTTCTGCCGCCGCCGAAAATCTGGCTGAACAGGTCTCCTCCGGACCCGAATCCCATTTCGGCAAAAATATCCCCCAGGTTGGCGCCTCTGAAAATATCTTCCTGGGAATACCGCTGATGAAAGCCGGCCGATCCGAACTGGTCATACTGGGCCCGTTTCTGTTTATCGCTCAAAACGGCATAGGCTTCGCTGATCTCCTTAAAGCGCTCCTCGGCCTTTTTGTCCCCGGCGTTTTTGTCCGGGTGATATTTAAATGCGAGTTTCTTATATGCTTTTTTGATGGCATCGTCACTGGCACCTTTGTCGACGCCGAGAACTTTGTAATAATCACGTGCGGTCATAGTCGGCTCCAAATCCGGTCATTACTGGTAAGATTCCTTAATAAGATTATTTAAATACTCCTGCGGGTGGTCGATAGCATCTTCGGTAAACAGAAACGACGACTTACCCGCCCGGTCCTTTATAAGTTTCAGTCCATGCTGATAGTTATCGAAAATCGCTTCAAGTATCTTATCGGGTTCGCTGCCGTCGCGCAACACTTTCTCTACAATCCTCCGGCAGGCACTGTTGTCCAGGTGAATCTCAACAGCATGGCGGCCGCAAAAATTACTTTCAAAGGATCTGATGTTCATCATAACCGCCATGGCATCCTCCAGCACAACCCGGTAATCCTGGAACCGCATCACGGCTATTGCCACAATCGTGTCCAGATAGGTATCGGACAACAGTTCGTGCCATGCCGGATCCAGGGCAGCTTGGGCGGCAAGGATACGTGATTTCAGACCGGCAGCCTCGGCATCGATTAATGCGGAATGCCGGTCATACATTTTCTGATGGTCGGCAGTCGCCATAAAGCGTTCGAATTCCCGCTCCGGGTCCTCAACCATTGCATAGGTAACGACTAATTTTTTAATATCCGTTGACGGTACTGTTTTTTCAAATTTCAGCAAAACCCGCTCAACAGCACTGATCAAACCACGGGCACCGGTATGCTCGTCGGCTGCCAGCTCGGCAATGCCCCGCAGCGCGTCATCTTCAAACCGAATATCGATGCCGTATGCCATAAAATCTTTTTTCTTGCTGTTAACGACCGTACTGTTCGGGTTTTTCAAAATCACATAGAGATCTTCGGCCGACAAGGGATCAAACGTGGCTATAACCGGCAGCCGTCCGATGAATTCCGACTCAAATCCATAGTTTACCAGATCTTCGGCGGTAACCTGGGGCAGAAGCCCGTCCTTTTCCCGGCGGGTCCTTACCGTGGAGCCGAAACCGATCCCCTGGCTGCACAGACGCTCCTCGATATTTTTTTCCAGATCGGAAAAAGCGCCGCTCACGATAAACAGGATATTGCGTGTATTAACGACCCGTTTCTCACGCTTGCCGGTTCGCCGGTACTGCTCCATAGCTTCTATCTGGGAAACCATATCATGGGGCACTTTCAGATCGACCTCGGTCTCTTCCATGGGTTTCAGCAACGCCCGCTGTACGCCCGTACGGGACACATCCAGCCCCCAGGCATTTTTACTGCCGGCGATTTTGTCGATTTCATCAATATAAATAATGCCGTATTGGGCTCGTTCAATATCTCCGTCGGCTTCATTCACCAGGTCCCGCACAAGGTCTTCAACATCCCCTCCGACATAGCCCGTTTCACTGAACTTGGTAGCATCGCCCTTAACAAACGGCACCCCGATTTTTTGTGCGATCAGCTTGATCAAAAAAGTCTTACCGACACCCGTGGGGCCGATCATAATGATGTTGTTTTTAATATTTCCAACCGGCGCTGAGCGCTCCTGAAGCTTAATCCGGTTAAAATGGGTACACACTTTGGTTGCCAGGATTTCCTTGGCCCGCTCCTGCTTGACGACATATTCATCAAGATAGGCCTCAAGCTCCCGGGGTTTCATATCAAAGGAGATCTGTTTTGTTTTCTTCTTTTTCCTGCTTTTATTTTGCTTCCTGCGGGTTTCCTGGTCCGGCACCAGCACAGGAACCGACAGTCGTACTTTATTGCCGTATTTTTTCGACAAATAGTCGTTAAGTTCTTTTTCCAACTCACCGGGTTTCGGCAATGTTTTATCTCCCATATGCCGTCCTCCTTATATTTTTTCCTTTTGTAGCATGTTTTCCATGGCCCCACAAGCCGGCCCCGGCCGGCCCGCTTTCTCCCTCCTTATACAGTAATCACTCCCCGGCCATTGTCAACCGGGGCACGGCCCAATAAAGACCCGGTGTTCTACACCTATTTTCTTGATTTTTAATTATTTTTCTGATATTTTGTTTGTTTATCACGCAATAAATAAACGCACAATCATTCACCTTTATCAAACAAAGAAGGCACTATGGCACGATCAAAAAGAAAACGCATTAGAAAAAAACATCTGAAGGCTATGAAACTGAAACGCAGGCAGGAACGTGCAAAGAGCCGGCAGTAACGCTACCGGCTCTCTTCATTTTCTCATTCGCCCCTACGGGCAAACTGCAATCCACAAACAGGCAAACCGCCCGGGATTTCTTTTTAGTTACACAACTGCGCCACCTTTGTTTCGGCAAGGTCCTTGAAAGAGGAAAGGGGTTTCTGCTCCACAAACGCCGTATACTGCTCACAGGCCTTTGCGGAATCCCCGCTGGCCTCATAACAGCGTGCAAGATTGAGCAGCGCAAGGGGATGAGCCCCCGATTGCCCGGCGGCTTTCTGCTTTTCGTACCACTCCAGGGCGGCCCCGTACTCTCCCTTGGCCTCATGGACATATCCGAGACTTTCATACGCAAAGGGCTTAAGATAGTCGAGTTCGCGGCCCGCACCGTCCAAAAATTCCTTGAAATAACCAAGCGCTTCATCGTACCGTTTAAGATTATAGCAGCAGCTTCCGGCATAAAACAGGGCTGCCTGGCCGGCCTGGGTTCCGTCGTACTCATTTCCCAGGCGGGTAAAGATCTCAAGTGCCTGACCGTAGGCCAATTCACGGTCGACTGCCGCCTGGGCATTGCTTGAAAACAGCTTCATTGCATCATAATACAGGT
>JANQGV010000243.1 GCA_028282925.1 Thermodesulfobacteriota bacterium | reverse complement strand
TTGCTGCATGCCGCCAGCAACGATTGATTTCATCACGGTCAAGCGGCTCGGGTGGCAGCTTTGTTCACTTGGTGTTACCGGTATGAACTGCGGTTGTCATCGTTTCATTTTCCTTTCGGTGCTAAATTGCAGTATTAGTAACGCTATTGTTAATAAGCGTTACTGTATAACATCCAGCACCGAAGCTGCAAGCAAAAGCGTTACTATTCCGACACCTTTCTCCATTTTTGCATCTATTCTCGCTTCCTTCTGGCCAAGCGCTTCCGTTCGGCCTCCCTAGCGGTAAACCGTGCTTTGATTTCTGGTGGTAACTGACGCTGCTCAAATCCGAATCCTTTGTTTATCATCATCTGGTCTCCTTTAATTTGGTTTTTACGGTACGTTTATGCCGTGAACGGGAAATGCCCCGTACCTATAATACGTAATGAGTTCCTAATTCAAACTGGGCCATTTTGTCCCAAAATTACGCAACATACTGGAAACAAAGGGTTTATGGGCCTAAAAAAATTTTAATTTTTTTTTACGCGAGTCCCTTTTGGCGGCTCATTGCTTTCATATATGAGGGTGACGAGATTGGCTGGACGGGATAACGGATGCCATGCGCATGCAAACTTTTGGTCTAATTCGAGAGTTTAATAAAACTTTATTTTTTATAAAAACATGAAAAATCAACTTTTAGTCAGATACAATTTTGTAGATTTATGATTCAATAAGTGAATTTTTCATTTAGTTCAGGAAATTTAAGACTACATTTGGTATTCGTTAAAATTATGATCTCAATCCACCTCAGAGATAGGATAATCATCCCTAAGTGTCGAATTTTAGGATTCTGGTCAACAATAACAAAAGAAAGCAACACCCTCTCGGGAAATGGTCATATAGTTCAAAGATAGACATAATGTGGGGTTTTCGATTCCTTTAAAATTTCTAAAAATGGACCATTTTAACGCGAACATCTGCGGCTTGTCCGCAGCATGTTTTTGTTACAAATTATCTTAATAGTTCTATTTTGCCCACAAAATCATTAACCTAAGCCTATTCTGAGGGCTTTTTTACAGAGTTTTTGCTTTTATTTCAGCCTATTGATCCTGTCTGCTCCGCGATCACACGACCATATTCCAGGGTTCAGAGAAAGAGAAAAATGTTACGCAAGGGGTTTGCTTCTTTTATATCCTTATACGCCTGACGTTGCTCACTTGTCAGCACAGTTTTCTCCACTTGTTTTTCCAAACCGTTGAAGGCAGTTAAGAGAGGACGTTTTTTATTATTCGATTCAGAGGCTTGTACCATTGATACTTCGTGGATTTGTTCCAACTGTTTCTCTGTAAGTGCCAGCTGGTCCATGTATTTGAGCAATTCCTCGGACACTTGGTGGGCATTCCAGGCTATCTGATTCGAGGGTGATAGTGCATCACGGACCAATATTCTGTGCTGTTTCATAATTTGGTTCATACTTTTGAAAGCTGGGGCAGCTTGGTCAATGGATTTCAGGGCACCGGATACATTACGGGTTTTAGAAAATTTTTCAACCTTCCCTTTTAATTTATTCAGCTCTTTTCCCTTGGTGTCCCTCCACTGTATAAAGGCGTCATTACTGGTTATAAATGCTTTCTCCAGGTTCGCCTTCTCCAGTTCCGAAAGATTAAGTACTGCTTCCATCCGCTCTAATTCTTCCTGGGTTTGTTTTTCAAATTTGGTTTGTTGCTCACTTGATGTGTCGCTACTATCTTGTGACCAAACGAGAAGGATTGTCCCAATGAGGACAGCGGAGATCAGTCCCACAGTCCAGACGGGCGACAGAGACTTCCCTCGACCGTGCGGTCGGGCCGCAGCCATGCGCTCCGCTTCGGCTTTCGTCAGGTTGCCGGGAAGGTCTTCCCGTTTGTAGCCGAGGCGCAGGAGCTTAACCACGTCTGCCCCGCTGGCCCGCTCATTATCTTTGTTTGTTTTTCCAGACTCCATGGCCAGTGCTCCTTTTGGGCAAAGGTTTGATAACCGGCCATCGAACCCACATCGACTGGCGTGGTGTGATGATTTTGTAAATAAATTTGAAAGGCGAACAAGAATGAGCTGAAATGAACTAGTCTGAACATTTCTATACCGCCATATTCCTTCACATGCAAGCATTTTGTACGTTAAGATAAAAACCTCAGCTCCGGGCCTAAGCAAAGTTGATCAGCTTAAAATGTTACAGCATATTCCGATTGTTCATACCGCTGTTGCTAATTAACGTTTGATAATCATAAAAAATTAGCACTACCCAGGATTTCATGTTAGCGATAAAAATCTGAACAGACGCTGTGTTGGAAGATTATATTATTATCTGTCGTATCATTAACGGTCAGGAATTTCAATGCTATTGTGACTTATAGCAATTTGCCCTATAGGCCATTTGTAAAGCCAAGTCAAAACTACTTCATGAGCACTGTAAGGTCAAGTGCTGATTTTTACACATTATGTTAATCGATGTCGTCCTCGGCCACCCCGGCAAATGCCCGACATGAATGCCATGCGTTCTTCAGGCAAAACTGGCTTTAGGTGGGGTTTGGCTTGCCGTACTCCTCATCTAACTCAGCCACCATTGCATCGGTCACACCGGCGGCCAGCCCATATTTGGTAATGATGGTACCTGCGAGGTATGGCCTCGTCCTTGTCGGCCGCACGCCGGGCACGGTGGGTGTTTTCGGTGTAGCCTTCTTGATTTGCTCCTTTGTCTTGCCGGTGGTCGGCTTTTTGGTGGTTACCGTAGCCGGTGGCAATTCATAGCGGGTCGCCACTGCCGCCAGACCGGCCGCATACATAGCGTCTGGGTTCTTGCCCATCTGCTCATAAATACGGTCGTTGACGGTAGCGTCCCACCCGCTCTTGATCGCGTCCTTATGCTTGCCAAGGCGGGACCACGAGGCGGCGAGTTTGAGTGCCTTCCGATATTCCCCAACGGCCCACAGGTTTTTCAGTGTTTGCAGTGCGGTGGGTCTTTTCGGTTCCTTCGCTTTTGTCTCAGTGATATGAGCTGCGCCGGGGCCTAGATCAATTTCGGTAACGGCCGTGACCTTGAATTTGGGCTTCATTTTGCTCTTGCTCCTTACCTTCCTTACCTTTGGGTTCTTACCGGCCCGTTCCTTGGCGGCAATGAACTTCTTTGCTTTACCGTCGTCCTCGAACTCCTTGCTGCGACGCTCTCCCTTGGTGCCATAGTCGTACTCCACCCGCACGGTGCCGGTGGTGCTGCTCGTAGCTTTCTTCGTTGCGGCCATTGCTCGTTCTCCTTTCGGGTATGTGAAAGTTACGAATGTTACAGCCAAACTGTACGGAGGTATTAAAACAAGAGCAACTCCTTTCTTAGTAACATGTTATAATTCATGTTCGCATCAGCGTCAAGAGTGTGCACGTAAACGCAACTGGCTTGGATTTCTCAGTAGGTGACATTTCCCAGCTTGGCTGCCCGGGACTGGTGTACGTCTGCTGCCCTTGGGGCCTATAACGGTTTTGGGCTGCGGTCACAACCATGCGTACGTGGCGTAACCCTAGACAAAATAGGCATTAGCCACGTTCGTCCTCTTGGTTGTGTCCAAAAATCGCCGCACGTTCTTCTCGTCGGTTCCGAGCGCCCTCGCGATGGCACGGTTGCTCATTCCCACCCACTTCATCCACAGGACCTTGGGCAGGGCTTTGAGCCGCCGTTGCTTATTTTAACCGGGCTTGGGTCTGTGTGGACGGCCACCTCGCCTTTTTTTTCGTCGCTGCCCTCGCTTGGATTGGTGTGATCGCTCCTCTTTCCAAGTGGCGTCAGGATCAAGCAGTGTTACCAATGGCACCTCACCGCATATCCAACGCAGGTTGCGCAATGCGCTGGCTCCAGCTACAAGGTGGGGCCGATGTTTGGGGTGGTAATCAGCGTGACGAGCAAAGCGGCTTGTACATTCAGCTAGCAACACAGAACCTTCTCGATCCGCACGGTTGGCCACTTCGTAGAGTGAAGCGTCGGCATCACTTATCCTACCAGCATAGGCATCCACGTCTACCACACTTCCGCCTCTTGCCTCGACCGCTGCACGCATATCGGCTTCTTGGTCAGTATTGTTGCCGCTCGCGTCCTGCGCGCCGCTTGATACCCGGCACCATAGCCTCACCTTATTGCCCGGCATAATTGTGTCGATTGGTCGAATATAAGTACTTGGTCGAAGTGCAGCAAGCCTACGAGCATGCCGGTCTGCGGGTCGTTTGCCTCTTTTACGATTCATGGTTTCGTCCTCCTAATTGGGGCCGCACCCCGCACGAATGGTTGAGGACGAAGAAGGCCATCAAGTGCGGTAATGCTACAGCGGGAGCTGCCCGCAAACCCGTCCTTAATAGTCGTTATGGCGTTCCCCTTCTATTTGCGAACATGCAAATCGGTAGGGAACTACCGCTTTTCAGTCTTTGGCGATGCACTTTTCCATTTCCTCAATCAGATTAGCATGCATCGCCCGATTCAACCTATTATCGTCGCCAACCCTTTGATCACCGCCTTTTCCCCGAGGTTCTGTCCACAAGGAACCAAGACCGGGACTACCTATTTTTTAAGGCTAAGTGTTGCGTGGCGATCCTCTGTATGATGTCCCAATATGCCCAAAACACGTAGAATCACTGTCGTCGGCCATAGTAGGGTTGGGATAACGCTTGACAGTGAAGCGTGTTAGATTTACCATTGGCAAGTTATGAAGCACTTGACCAAAGAAATATGGATGAATATACCCAAGCGGCGGGCTATCGTGTCCATACATCAAGAAGTCGAGCGGCTGGTGAAGGATAGCGGCGTACAGCACGGCTTTGTGCTCTGTTCGGCTATGCACATTACCGCCAGCGTGTTCATTAACGACAACGAATCTGGCCTGCACCACGACTATGAGGTCTGGCTGGAAAAGCTGGCCCCGGAGAAACCGCACAGCCAGTATCAGCACAATGGCTTTGAAGATAACGCCGATGCCCACCTGAAACGACAGATCATGGGTCGGGAGGTCGTTGTAGCGATCACTGACGGCCAACTCCATCTCGGCCCTTGGGAGCACATCTTTTATTACGAGTTCGACGGCAATCGCAAGAAGCGGTTGCTTGTGAAGATTATTGGTGAGTAGTTGCATTTATCTCCCCCTCTTCGTTGTGCCGGTGAGTAAAAAGGGGAGTGGGTAACTAGATGTACTTGGTGAATGCCATGCATATAACCGCGTCTGTTTTCATTAACGACGACGAGTCCGGTCTGCACCAGGACTACGAAAAATGGCTCGAATCACTGGCTCCGCATGATCCTGTTTCTCAATATCTGCACAACCGCACCGGAGAAGATAACGGTGACGCCCATCTGAAACGCCAAATCATGGGCCGTGAAGTGGTTGTCGCCGTTACCGATGGACAACTGGACTTCGGACCCTGGGAACAAATTTTTTATGGTGAATTTGACGGCCGCAGGAAAAAACGGGTTCTGGTGAAAATTATCGGCGCATAAGCAACCACCGTCCACGTAGTGCCGTCGTTGCGTAACCTGCCGCCGTTCATCCGGGAATCAAGGTACCCGATGGGCGGCTTTTTTACTACACTCCGTTAATTTTCGGTATTTCGACTACCATCAGAAACAAACCCAGTTTCCGGATGGCATCTACAAACTTTTCATAGTCAATGGGCTTTGTTATATAATGACTGCAGCCGAGCTTATGACAATTCGAAACTTCAACCGGGTCGTCGGTTGTGGTGATGATAATGACCGGAATCTTTTTCAGCTCGACATCCTCCTTCAGCCTTCGAAGCACTTCAACACCGTCGACTTTCGGCATACGGATGTCAAGCAACAGCAAATAGGCCTTACCGCTTTCCCGTACAGGACCGGGGCCTTTTTTGAACAGGAAATCGAGGGTCTCCTGACCATCCTTAAAATGGTGAATTTCGTTTGACATCCCGGCGCGTTTCAGGTTTTTTTCCATCAATGCGGCGTGCCCGTCGTCGTCCTCGGCAATGAGTATTACCACTTCTTTTTTCATTGGTACCTGTTACCTCTTCTATGGTTTATATAGATCATATAGTATGAATACCGGTATTATCTCTGTAGTGTTTCCTGAATTGTTTTCAGAAAGTGTGCAATAGTGAACGGTTTTTCAATATAGGGATAGCCGCGGCTTCTGATAACACTCAGTTGTGCTTTCTCATCGGTATAGCCGCTGCAGAGAATGCATTTTAATGAATCCTTTTTGGCAAGCAGTTCGTCGACGAGTTGCAGGCCGTTTTTGCCGGGCAGCACCACATCGCTGACAACAATGTCAAAATTACCGTTTTCCCTGTTGAACAGATCCAGAGCGTCTTCGGCACTTTCGGCGTCAAAAACAACATATCCGTTTTCACTCAAAGTACTGTAGGAAATATCACGAATAGCAGGATCATCCTCGACAATCAGCACTCGCTCGCCGTTTCCGGCAAACTGTTCAATAGCGATGTGCTCTTCCTGCTTTTCTTCGGCCTTCTGGTGTGTTACGGGAAAATACACACGAAAAGTGGTGCCTTTACCCGGTTCCGTTTCAGCGTGTATCCAGCCCTTGTGATACTTCACGATGCCGTACACGGTAGAAAGGCCAAGGCCGGTGCCGCCCTCGGCCTTTTTGGTACTGAAAAACGGTTCGAACATTCGGTCCTTGACCGCCGGTTCCATGCCTTCGCCGCAGTCGGATACGGAAAGGCGAACAAAGTGGCCGTCGTAGGCATCGGGTATACCCATACAGTCATCTGCGCTTATATAGACGCTGTTTGTTTTTATCTCGATGGTTCCCCCGTTGGGCATGGCATCGCGGGCATTGAGAGCCAGGTTCATGATAACCTGTTCGATGTTGCCTTCATCACCTTTAATTGAGGTCAAAGCATATTCAAGATCGGTTGCAATGTTTATGTCTTCTCCGATCAAACGGTTGAGCATTTTCAGCATATCTTCAATAACCAGGTTCAAATCGAGCACCTGAAATGCCATCGGCTGTTTACGGCTGAAGATGAGTAGCTGTTTCACCAGCGTAGCCCCGCGGCTGGCCGCGACCCGAATATGCTTCACGTCACGGTAAAACGGGTCGGTCTCATCCATTTTCATCATCATCAGATCGCTGTAACCCTGAACCGTTGTGAGGATGTTGTTGAAATCGTGGGCGATGCCCCCCGCCAGTGTGCCGATGGCATCCATTTTCTGGGTTTGCTGGAGCTGAATTTCCAGTTGTTTTTTTTCAATTTCAGACTTTCGCTTCGCCGTAATATCTTCAATAATTGCAGTAGCACCTACAATTTCATGGGTATCTTTCATCATCGGGGCGATGGACAGATCCACGTCAATGTGTGAGCCGTCTTTTTTCCTGCAGTTCAACATCTCTATCCGGGTGCTCCTGCCCTGCAAAACGGTGTGCAGCTCAGACCTGAAATCATCAAACAACTGCCCGGACACAAACGGGACATCCCGGTTCTTGACCTCATCTTCTTCCCACCCGAACATTTTCTGGGCCGCAGGGCTCCACAGCACAACCTTCGCATCGCAATCAATGGAAATAATGCCCATAAGCGACGCCTCAATCACCAGCTTCAAAATACGGCTTGTATCCAGCAGGGCTTTTTCCGCATCGACAAGCCGCTGCCGGGTCTGAATTTCTTCGAATACCCTGCTGACAACCGCCGGGAGCAGATCGATGAAATGCAGGTCCTTAACCAGGTAATCCAGCGCACCGAGCTTCATCATTTCAACGGCTATGGTTTCATCACCGTGGCCGGTCATGATGATAAAAGGTGCTGTACAATATGCATTTTTCAGCTCCTCCAGAATCTGCTCCACCGACATATCGGGCAGATTATAATCAAGCAGCATGACGGCGTTACAGCTTTCACGCATCATGTCAACCGCCTCGGTGCCGTTCAACGCCCCGAATACCTGGTAACCGTCGGCTTTAAGCCGCTTTTGAATCAACCGGTTCAAGCCTTCGTCGTCTTCTACAACAATTATCCTGTTATGACATTCAGAGGAGTGGAACCTGTTTTCAGTGTTCATAGCCGGTTTCTTTTGTGTTTGGAGCCGGGTTAGAAAGAGGTGTGTATATAACACATTGTATCAACGGGGGTTTCGTGAGCTTGTCCCAGTCAATAAGTAATTATACTTTACTAATATCATATATACATAAAAGCAGCAAATATAATTAACTTATGGCAATGAAATACATATACATATTTTATTTATTTTTTATTATTTATATATGTTGAAAAAGATGCAAAAGAATCATTCATCAGGCCCGACAGAAGCCAAAACTCAAGCTTATATAAAAACTGCTGTTTTTCATCCGGTATGGTTTCGGTTTCACCCATGGATTTGTTGGCAAACGACGGCGAACAGGCCGCAACGGCAATGCGTCCTTTACCATGTTGCCGGGTAGCAGCAAACACTTTGGAATCTTTCAGATGCAAAAGCGGAGTGCCGCCTTCTACCGGGGCGCACAAACCGATTGTGCCGACTTTCCTGTCGCCCGCGAAGATATCGGCATCACGTACATACTCGCCATGCACAATTTTCATTCCGAAGCGCTGCACTATAGCATTGGCTGTGGAAGTACGGCCGAACGGGGTGTCGACTATCAGCAAACGCCCGCCGGAAGACACATACGCTTCCAACGCAACAAGCTGCCGTTCCTGCAGCTTCCTGTTTGGGTTCATAAACACCAGCACATCATACTCAGGCGCACCTGTTTCCGGCATTGAAAACAGGTCGGGGCGATAGCCAAGGCGCTGGGTCCATACATAAAATGTATGATAGTCAATGGATGGGGAGTGCAGCAGTTTGGTATCGGGTATTCTGAATGCGCAATGTCCGTTCTCAAACCCTACGGTTTGAAACGCCGTATGCTCTTCAGGAAGTGTATAGAAGCTTTTGGTAACAGCCCCGAATACCAGAGCTCCCAGGGCAAGTCCGGCAATACCGCCGAAAAACACATATGCCACGGCATCCATAACATGTATTTTACGAATACGGGTGACAAGATATCCGATGCTCGCCAGAAGCACAACCAGAGCCCCAAGGGTCAGGAGTTTCGACCAGGCATTTTCACGGTTGAGCCAGTTCATGACACCCAGCGCGTATTCAGGCTTGCCGGGAATATACATGTAGAAATTCGAAAAACAGGTACTGTCGGGAAATGCAACCACCCTTCCCTTTCCATAGGTCAACCCCACGGTTTGTAAAAACCGCCCGAACGTATAGTTCTTTTCCGTCTTCTTGTCGGGGAAATAGCCTCCCCGCGAATAGTCCAGATAGATGGCCTTCAGGTTCGAGGCGGTCAGAATGTCCTGGGCAAACAGCGACGCCTGCATTGAGCACGATGTTGCAAAAAGAAAATAGGGCATCTCCTGAATGGCCGGGTGCCGAAACAGGGTATTGTGCTTGTGGGGATGCAGGTCATTATCGGCAAGATTATAGGTGCCATCATAGTTGAACCGGATACCGAAGCGCTGCGCCAGGGGGTTGATATTGATGGTTGTGCCGAAAACATTGGTATGATCGCCCACCAGGAACAACCCGCCGCCTGCGGCAACATAGTCGACCAGCAGTTGAATCTCCTGCTCGGTAAAGGGGGTGGTGGGCGTCTTTACCATAAACACATCATGGGCGGCCAGTTTTTCCTGAGTCAGTTTTTCCTTCAGGGTATCAACGGTGTAGTAATGCCGCAAAAAATCGCCGAAACAGTAGTAGTTGTAAACCGACTGGATGCCGTACCAGTCTGTATCAATTTTCCTGTCGGTCCACTCCCAGTTGCTGTAATACTCGTCAATCAGTATCCGTCCCTGTTTCTTTATTCCGGGATCATACATCCACAAAAGTGACGCAAGGGCAAAACAACCGATGGCGGCACTGCACATCAGCAGATACCCCGACCGTTTGAGTTGCGGTATTAGAAACCTGTACCCGGATGATCCACCCTCGGACAAACCCCAGGCCGTCATAAAGGGTAACGGCAAAAAAGAAGTCGCAACAATAAGAGGTTTCCAGAAAATTGTTTCATCACCAAAATCAATGAATATGATATTCATAAGCACATAGCGCGCGGGCACATACAGTAGCAGAAGCACAATCACCCCCAAAAGCTGCTTTATGACGGCCCGAGCACCCTGCTGCGCTGTATACACACCCGCAAGCACCAGAGAACCTGCAAAAAAGGTTGTCAGGGGATAGATGCCCAGTTTTTCAAATGAGGTGACAAGGAGGATGATCTCGCGGGGCGTTTGAATAAAAACGGTCTCCTGGCTGTAGGTAGCAGAAAATCCCATAAGTTTTATCAAGGGATACAGGATACCATCGAGCAGGGACCATTCATGAACACGGGCTGCTGTTTTCACATATGGGTACAGGCAGGCCGTCTGCAGGGCCATGACGATACCGGTAATAACAAGCGCGGTAAAAAGCGTTTTAACGGTTTTTGTATGGGGCAGCATCAACGCCAGGACTGTGGCAGCCAGCAAAGGAAACAGAAACAGGCTGTAAGGAACGGGAAACACTCCGACGGCAACGGCACAGGGAATCAGGAAAAGAAGTGCGGTTTTACGCGACTCAATAACGATTTCCGTTGCGGTTTTAGCTGCCCCGGCAATGAAGCAAACACTGCCGAACAGGGCAAAAAGCACCGGCACAACTGCCCACTGTTCCTCGCCGTACACCGGAAACAAGAACATACCGAGCATACTGAAAAAATAGACCGCCAGCCAGTTATAGATCATGAGTCCGCCTGTAGTTGTTTACTTCGCACTCAACAGTTTTCGAAGAAACAGAATATTCGCCAAATTGTATTTTTTATCGCCTTCCAGGTTTTCATTCAGTAGAAAATAGGAATCTCCGACAACCGTTACCGAACCCGTGCCGATCTTTTTTCGCACAACAACCGGAAAGTCCATTGCCCGGCCCAGTACGGTTGTAGTATCACTCGGCTCAAATGTAACGGGCCAGGCCTCATGAAAGGTCACCTGGTATTTTTTCCGGCTCATTTTTATCGTATCGGAACACCTCCCCAGCGGGGTGTTGTCAATGGCGATGCCGAAACGTTTCAAAAGGCCTACCGAGGCTTCAACCTCCTCATGCCCGACGGTAACAAGGAGTTTCCCTCCCTGTTCTACAAACTCCTGCACGGCATCGATTTCAACCGAAGAAAACGGTTTTGTCGGGGCGATAACGGTCAGCACCCTGGCCTTTAAAAGTTCATCCCGGTTGAAACGCTTGAACAGGAACGGCCAGTAACCGTTTCTGAAGAGGTTGTTACGCAGCCCGCCGATGGAATCGTCTTCCCAGCTCATCAGGTCGAACCTCCCACCGTGAGAAAAGTCCAGCAGAGCGACCTTCAGCACATCATAGGGTATGTCATACCGGTACCGGTTCTTTTGCACAGCTTCGGCGCACCAGACACTCGCTGCCAGCACCACGACCACAATTGCTGCAATCAAGGCATCGGGTTTTACAATAAATCCGAAACATATCAGCAAAAGAATTCCCGCAAATAATCCGGTTTTAAACACTCTTTTGACAACAGGTGAATCATCCATGGTGCGGTGGCCCAAAACCTCCATGGTATGGCGTACAAACCGGTGCGTTGTCATAAAAACGGTATTATGGTAGGCCGAGGTATCGCCGCAGACCATGATTTTGCCCTTGCCGTAAGGCACGACCGCCGCCAGCACGTTATCGTTGAGCCGCTCGTAGGAGTCGAACCGTCGGTTTCCCAGAAATGCCTTTTTAGGGTTGTCTTTATATCCTTTGTCCGAATAGCAGTATTTGCCGATCACCAGGGGAACCGTCGGATATTCACACGCAAGAGACGCCCCTACCCACCACGAACGCCGTGCCTCGTACCCGAAACCGCTTGAGAGAACATGGGGCCTGATTTCCATCAGGTTGTCCCAGGTGTAGCGCGAAGGCATGGCCGAATCAAATTTCAGCTTCAAAGGCACATGCATCAGAATCTTATTGAAATTCTTCATATGACCTGCAAGGTCGGTATGGTCGCCCAGCAGCAGCAAACCTCCACCGTGACGCACAAACTGCCATACGGTGAAAAGCTCTTTCTTTGTCAGAGCTTTATTCAGGTTTATCATCACCAGCACATCACCACCGGCCAGAACAGATGGTTTCAGCGAATCGATCATACGCGTTGAAGAGCCGGCGGCCTTAAGGTACTTGGGCATCAGTCCGAACATGCCGCCACTACGCTGCCCGTATTTGCCGAACCGGGCCGTGTCCCAGTCCAGGGCGCCCTGCTTATAGAACAAAACGGTCTTAACGGCATTCTTATTGGATCCGGTGCCGTACACAACATGCCCGACAGCGCAGCAGGCTGTAATCAACAGGCACACTGCCGCAGCCACAGCCCTGATTTTTCCCGGAAATGCTTTGGTTGCATGAACAGGAATCTTTCCGGTTATGAAATGTGACCCGGCAAGAAGCACAAACAGCACGGCCTGTACATGTAACTGGTTTCGATAGACATGCACGGAGGCGTTTTTCAGGGTATATTCCGTAACCAGCAGCAGTTCCACCCACACAAGCCAGGCCAGGCCCATATACCCCAGTGCACATACATACCGCAAGATGCTCTGTCTGCTTTTACTTCCCAGGAGCAGCCGTGCGGTATGATACAGGAAAAATGCACACACAATGAAAAGTCCGCAGCCGGTGGGCCCGAAGTGCAGTTCGCGGGTAAATACATAGGAGCAGAGGGTGGAAAAAAGTCCTGCACAGTAATCGGCTGCATACCACCCCTCGGGGAAATACCGGTAGCAGAAGTACACAAGGGTATACAACGCCGTGGTCGAAAGAGACAGTCCATGGTGCGATGCATCATTGCCCCTGTTCCTGGAATATATCTGCAGAATGAACAGGTAGGCACACAGCATACCAAGTTGCAAAACAGCATGGCTGTTGAGGGCTATGCAGAAAATAAAGATAAGCCCAAGGGGCAGGCTGGTATAGCGTTCCTGCTTTTCGGCAAGGGTACTGCACTGGTAGAGCACAAGTAAGATGATGGTTACACTTGAGGTCAATGCATCGGACAGGGGTCCGAAATCTCGACAGATACTTCCAATTGCTGCAAGAACCAACAGTGATTGCATAGTCACGTAACCATTCCGGGCTGGTGGTTTTCAGTCGTCCTTTCACAGTTCATACACAAGGACGAGCCAACAAAACAGTGTATCTCCGGGTACTGCAACGCAATGCATCATTCGTTCAGACACTTTCTTTTACCACAAAACACTACATAAAAAAAAGCCTTCTTTTATATTTTTTTATAAAAGAAGGCTTAAATTTAAAACGTTATTGTTTAATGCACGTATATTACAGACAGTCAGACTCGGTGGCCACACATTCTCCATTCGGGCACTCTATCAATGGTTGCGGGCAAAGATTGGGCCGAGCCTCACAATCCGGATCATCAGGATCCTGGGTAGGGGGGTCCTGGCATTCCGGATTTTCAGGGTCTTTGGTCGGTTCGGGTTGACACGCTGTGCTTACATCCTGTGTCGGCTGGCATTCCGAGTTGGTTGCATCTTGTGTGGGTTGCGGCTCTTTGCATGCATCCATTTCAGGATCTTCGGTAACACATACATTGCCGGCCGGGTCAATGGTCGGCTCAGGTTCGCACAGTTCAGGGTCTCTGGTTAAACAGTCAGGGTTTGTAGCGTCCTGTGTGGGTTTGCATGCATCCATTTCAGGATCATTGGTAACGCAATTCGGTTCGTTGGGATCAAGGGTTACTTCCTTGCATTCATCCAGCTCAGGATCCTTAGTAACACAATCAGTCCCCGTTGGATCAAGGGTCGGTTCAGGTTCGCACAGTTCAGGATCTTCGGTAACACATACATTGCCGGCCGCGTCGATGGTCGGCTCAGGCTCACAATCCTGCGGGTCCTTGGTATAGTCCTGACACTCAGGTTTAAGAGGGTTCATGGTAATACATTCTGGATCCTCGGGCTCTTCCGTGGGGAAGATGCAGGTCGGGTCAACCGTTTCCGTGGGCCGGCACTCCGGCACCGATGCATCCCAGGTCACGCATTTCTGATCCTGGGGGTCTTTGGTAAAAATAATGTCCTCGCACTCAGGATTGGCCGGATCGGTTGTTTCACGGCACCAGTCATCGTTGACATCCTTGGTGGGCTGGCACAGTTCGTTTTCCGGATCAAAGGTCAGCGTATCCAGGCAGGCCTGGTCTTTGGGGTTCTTTGTCGGCTCGATATTGTCTTCACATTCGGGTTTATACGGATTCAGGGTCGGCTCGCCTTCGCAGATGTTTCCGGCAGCGTCTACGGTTTCCATACACTCGGGTTTGGCCGGGTCCTCGGTGTACTTGCAGCGCTCATCAAGGCCGTCAAAGGTCACCTGACAATCCGGACTTTCAAAGTCGAGCGTTACACAAATTTCCTGATTCGGGTCCCTGGTGGCATCCTCACACTCGGGCTTCATGGGGTCGATGGTTTCACATTCGGGCAGCGCCGGATCAAAGGTCTCCTTACACTCCCATTTGCGCGGGTCATTGGTACTCTCGCAGATCTCGTCCTGGGCATCAAAGGTTACCCGGCATTCTTCCTTTTCCGGATCGAGGGTGTAGCAGCGCGGATCTTCAACGTCCTGGGTGGCATTGGGACAATCGGCATCCATAGGATCAATGGTCCGGCACTCATCCTGCATGGGATCATAGGTGTCTTTACATTCCCATGCTTCGGGGTCTTTCGTAAACTCACAGATCGCGTCCTGGGCATCAAAGGTTATCCGGCACTCCTCTTTTTCCGGGTCGAATGTGGTACAGCGCGGGTCTTCAACATCCCGGGTGGCGTCCTCACATTCGGGTTTCATGGGATCGATGGTTTTACATTCTTCGTTCATGGGATCAAAGGTGTCCTTACATTCCGGGGCCTCCTGATCGATGGTAAACGTGCACCGGAAATCGTTGCCGTCAAAGGTCACATTACATTCATCGGTCTGTACGTCGAAGGTCACACAGCGGCCGTCTTCGGGATTCTGAGTGGCGTCTTTACACTCCTCCTTCCTGGGGTCGATAGTTTCACATTCGGGCAGCGCCGGGTCAAAGGTTTCCTTACACTCCCACATGTCGGGGTCTTTGGTCATTTCACAGCGCAGCTCAAGGGCATTGAATGTGATCTTGCATTCTTCGTCCTCAGGGTCGGTGGTCACACAGCGGCCGTCTTCCGGATTCTGGGTAGCGTCCTCACACTCGGGCTTCATAGGGTCGATGGTTTCACATTCAGGCAACTGCGGATCAAAGGTCTCTTTACACTCCCATTTATCGGGATCGATGGTGAATTCGCAACGAACGTCATTGGCGTTAAAGGTGATTTTACA
This sequence comes from Thermodesulfobacteriota bacterium, assembly GCA_028282925.1. Classification (GTDB taxonomy): domain Bacteria; phylum Desulfobacterota; class WTBG01; order CAIYCZ01; family CAIRTM01; genus JANQGV01. The sequence goes on along the minus strand of JANQGV010000243.1, from coordinate 47,354 downwards.
CTCCGGCTTTTCCGGGTCGATGGTCACGCAACGATTGTCGGCCGGATCCACGGTACAATCGACATTCTCAGGATCAAGGGTTTCTTTACACTCTTCTTCGTCGGGATCAAAGGTCTCCAGACATTCAAATTTATCTGAATCAATAGTCGGCTTACAGTTCTGCTGCTGGGCGTCGAATGTTTCCCGGCACTCGTCCTTATCCGGATCCAGGGTCACACAGCGGTTATCATCCGGCTCTTGCGTAGGGTTACAGCCCTGGGCCGGATCGAGAGTCTTGGAGCAGTTATCGTTGTCGGGGTCCAGGGTTTCCCTGCAATACAGATCGTCGGGGTCGATGGTCAGCTTGCAGCGCTGTTCCAGCACATCCAGCGTCACCTGGCATTCTTCCTTGTCGGGGTCGAGAGTGATACAGCGGTCATCCTCGGGATCCGAGGTGTCGGAACAGTTGTCGTTGTCAGGGTCGATGGTAGCCCGGCATTCGGGTTTGTCCGGATCAACCGTTATGCGGCACTGGGGATCCTGCTGATCAAAGGTTGCAAAAATACCGCAATCGGCGTTGACCGGATTCAGGGTAATACAGCGGTCGTCCTCGGCATCGAAGGTTATGATGGTCAGCAACGGCGTACAATCGGGGTCCGCTGCATCAAGGGTCGGCTCACAGCCCTCGTCCTGGGGATCAAACGTCTTGCGACAGTCGCGGTCGTAGGCGTCAAAGGTTTCTTTACAACGGGGGTCGTCGGGGTCGATGGTTTCACCCTGAAGCAACTGACATAACCTGCTGCCGGGATCCTGGGTATTGGCAGTCCCATTGTCCTCCTGGGCGGCCTCAATCATGCTGGTTATCATCCGGGTTGCCTGTTTGTTCAACTGCTGTAATACTTCATCTTCGGTCTGGGTCATTTTAATAATGGTACTCTGCTTTTTCCAGGCCTTGATGGTGCGTTGCAGTGCTTTTTCAAAAATTGGAGAACGTTTAACCGGTTCACCACTGAAAGCACTCTGGGGTAACGCAAAAATAATAAAGGAAAATAAAATAGATACAATGAATAACCGCCTTTTTACATCTCCTTTACGTCTCATAATCTCCCCCTTGTTGAGTAATAGTATTTATATATATTTTTAAAAATAATAATAGTATGTTTACATAGGATTTTAATATACGTATGTCAAGGCTAAAAATATAGACGGATTAATTATATATTTTTAGGAAAAAGAATTAAAACCATCAAATTATCAACAATAATTATTATTAACAAAACAATAATCGCAAACTGCCTTTATCCATCATCAACGAATTATGTAAACATTTAAACGTATCGGCAGGACGTGTAAAAAATATTCCGATATGAGAATACATCACGGAGCGGGATAAGGTGCGGAGCGCGGCAAACCGGTCATTTCGTACCCTTTTTTAATGGAGAATTTTCTTGGCCAGGATCTCCTGCACCATATGTTGCACCTGGTCCATTTGAAACGGCTTGTTAATAATATAATCGATTCCGCTTTCCCGGGCTTCGGGCCGTTGAAGGTTTACTCCCCAGCCGGTAGTCAAAATGATGGGCACCTCCTTATCGGCTTTTCTGATGTGCTGTGCAACTTCAAAACCTGAAATTTCCGGCATACCCAGATCGGTAAACACGATATCGTAGGTGTTTTTCTCGAATATGTTCAGTCCCTGGGATCCGTCTTCGGCTTCATCCACTGTATGCCCGGCCTCCCGCAGCACATCGCTCAGCAGGTCCCGCACGGAATCTTCATCCTCGATAACAAGAATACGCGCCTTTTGAGAAACACGGGTATGTGCAACAGTGTTTTCTTCTTCTACGTCCCTGTCGGTTGCCGGTATGGTAATGGTGAACTGCGTCCCGCTGCCTTCGGCACTTTGCAGCGAGATGGTGCCCCTGTGACGGTTGATGATACCGTAGGTTATGCTCATACCCAAACCGGTTGATTGCGGCCCCTTGGTGGTAAAAAACGGATCGAATATTTTTTCGGCAATGTTTTTAGGAATACCGATACCACTGTCCTTCATTTCAAGCACAACATCATCATCACGCATATATGTCTTGAATTGAAGACAGCCGCCGGAGGGCATGGCGTCAATAGCATTGTTTATAAGATTTGTTACAACCTCCCGCAGTTCGGAAGCGCTCCCCGACACCTGCAATACATCCTGAAAGTCCTTCTCGATAGTAAAGTAAACGCTGCGCGACTCTGCTTCGTCCTTCCAGCGCACACTGGTATATTCCAGGGCATCATGCACGACTGTATTTATATCAACAGGTGCGAAGAACCGGTCGTCGTCACGGCTGCGTGAAAACTGCTGGATACGCCGTACTGTTTCGGCGCCGTCCATAGCGGCCTTTTCTATTACCTCCATGCTCCTGGTAATGGTTTCAGCATTTTTCTTGTCTGTTTTATCCAGGGGCACGGTCGACATCAGCTTTTTCAATATTTGAATCCGGCCTATGATCGCCGTTAGAATATTGTTAAAGTCATGGGCAACACCTCCTGAGAGCTGTCCCAGTGAACGCAGTTTTTCAGCCTGCACCAGATGCCTCTCCATCTCCTTACGCCTTGTCACATCGCGAATTATTGCTATAGCCTCATATGAATCCTTACGGATCAACGATGCATTAATTTCAAGCACCAGTGCGCTTCCGTCGTCTCGATCCATACTCATTTCAAAGGATGCCGATCCATGTTCCTGCAAATCAACCATATGTTCGTGCATGGATTGCGCTTTGTTCTGATGAAATACTTCACCAGGCCTCTGCCCGATAACATTACCGGATTCAAGGCCGGTAATGTGTTCCAGGGCGCTGTTCATGGAAAAAATCCTGCCTCTATCATCGAGGATGAGAATACCGTCCTGGCTGCTCTCGATAAGATTTTCAAGGAACTCCTTGTATGCAAGCACCGCCTGCTCGGCATTAATCCTGTCGGTTATATCGGTTATGACCGAAAAACTCCCGGCCGGTTCGCCATGCTCGGCGATAATGGGTTTGGGAGACACGATGGTAACCAGTTTGTTTCCATTTTTGCGGACCCACTGCAATTCAAACGCCTGAAAGTCATCGCCGGGACTACTCACATCAACAAGAGCATTTGCCGCCTTGGCGTCCAGGATGTCCCTGCTTTCCTCACACAGGAATTCATTAATAGAACGCCCCATGAGTTCCTTTTCATCATATCCGATCATGCTGCACATCCGCTGGTTTGCATACGTGAAGCAGCCGCTTGAGTCGACAATTGCAAAGCCGTCGTTCATGGTGTCAACGAGTTCGCGATACCGTTTATGACTCTGTTTCAGGTCTTCTTCACTGAGACGCAGTTGACGGTTCCGTGCCTGGAGTTCTTCGTTTGTAGCACGCAACTGCTGTTCCTGTGCCAGCAATTGCTGGTTTACCGCCTCCATTTCCTGCTCACGCGCCCGCAACACCTCATTGTTCTCATTGAGCAGTAGATTTGCGGCCTTCAACTGCTGCTCGTGGGCCAAAAGCTGATGGTTCACCGCCTCAAGCTCCTGCTCACGGGAGCGAAGGACTTCATTGCTTTCACTCAACTGAATATTGGCCGCCCGCAGTTGCTGCTCATGGGCCATAAGCTGCTGGTTCACCGCCTGCAACTCCTGCTCACGGGCACGTAATTCTTCATTTGCGACTTGAATATCCTTTTTTTGCTGGAAGAAGGTACACAGCAGTTCGGCACATTTACCGAACTCTGTTTTGTGATATCGAAGCCGTTCTATGTGGGTGGTATCTTCCGTCGAAATCGTCTTGGAAAGCTGCCGCAACGGCATTCGTACCCATTGAATAAGGGTTATAGTCAGGAAAAACAGTATGGAGGAAATGAAAATGATAATTAATCCGTACTGAATAGTCGATGAACGGTAAAACTCCTTTAAAATCGGCGCATCATATCTGACAACAATACGTTTGAGCGGATTCCGGTCCCAGCCCTCAAGGATTTTCGAAAACGTTATTGTTCCTTCCCATTGATTAAAAGCCGATTCCGAAGCTTCACCACCTGCAAGAGGATGCAATTCAATTGAGCTGCCGGTCAGCATGGCAAGCTCCTGCATGTAGGAATACGTCCATAGCCGCCCTGCAAACAGGTATCCTTTCGGGGGGCCGCTCTGTTCCCGGCCGGCAACCGTCTGAATCGGCGCGGTCCAGACTTCAAGCAGCCCTGCCGATGTATCAATAAAAAAGTGTCTGAAATACCCCCGGCTCACAAACAGCTCTTTCATGATCCGCTTTTCAAGCGGCATAGTTTTTAAGGCCGACATATCAGGGACGTGTGTGCCATAGAGCAGATTGTATTCAAGATCATATATCCATACCGCGCTGACATTGAAACTTTTCAAAGCCACATCAATAATGAACCTCAGGGCGGAATGTGCTTCGATTTCCATAAACCGGTTCACTTCGTCGCGGGCACTGTAATCAAAGGCGAAAACACCAAGCGATGCGCTTTCAAACTCCATGAACCGGTCGAACTGTTCAATTTTATTCTCAACATTATCCGAAAACAGAGCGTTCCCGCGTGCGGTTTCAACATACTCCAGCACAAAAAAACCGCCGACAAAAACGGTTATCATGAAAAACAACAGCAGGCTGATTTTGGTCTGAACTCTCATCTTACAATGTTTTTTCGTTGAGTGTACCCCGTCAATACCTACATTTTCGATGTGTATGCTTATATTTTTTTTTATCGGAATATAAACTACAACGATAAACAATTATTATGCTATTGTTAAAATATTTAACTTTTTTGAATTTATATTATTAAAATTAGCTAAAAATAGCACTATTACATAAGGGGCAGGGTGTGGAATACTACTGCGAAAACTATCGAGGCAAGGTTAACGGGGAATTACATGAGCGCTGGTACTACACAGTCAGGGGCTATAACAGTTCTTCAACGGCCTGCAGGATATCTTCCCGCCTGAACGGCTTGGCAAACGTCCGCTTGACGCCAAGGCGTTCAGCCATATGCAGATACTGGGCCGGGTCGACCGATCCGCCGCCCGATATTGCGATGATTTTGATGTTGGGATTTTCTTTTCGAAGCTCACGGATGGTTTCAATACCCTCTTTCTCGGGCATGATGAGATCCGTAATGATCAGATCGACCGGTTGCTTGCTGTAGAGTTTCAGTCCGATATCACCGTTAGGGGCTTCCATAACCGAATATCCTGCATTTTCCAGCATTTTTTTAAGCAAAATTCTTACCTGATCGTCGTCTTCAATCACAAGAATGCTTTTGGACATTTCCGGCTCTCCCCAGCGGGTTACATTTTTTAGAAGAATTAATTATTTTTTAATGAATTAAACAGTACCTGTCAAGTAAAAATCAGTGTTTTTTAAGCATAAACTATTATTTAGTTGAGAAATTGCCTTCGGTAATGAATAATGGTGCCTCCAAACAGACATATACACGAAAAGATAACCTTATTTTTGCATTGTATCCATGATACAGATCGGCATCGACACCGGCGGCACCTTCACCGATATTATATATACTGCCGACGACACATGGGGGGTTTATAAGACCCTGTCGACTCCTTCAGACCCCTCCCGTGCCATATTGAGTGCCCTCAAACAGCTTGCACTCCAGAACCCGCTTCAAATCGTGCATGGATCAACCGTTGCCACCAACGCGCTCCTTGAGAGCACGGGAAGTAAAACCGCCCTGATAACCAATAGCGGTTTTGAAGATAGTATCGAAATCGGCCGCCAGAACAGACGGCATTTGTATGACCTCACCTATAAAAAAACGCCGTGTCTTGTACCTGAAAATGCGCGTTTCGGCATTCCGGGCCGCATTGATTCAAACGGAAACATCCTTGAACCCTTCGATACGGAAAAACTGGCAAGCATAATTACCGATATCCGACAGAGCGGGGTGGAGTCCGTTGCGGTCTGCTTCCTCTTTTCTTTTGCAAACCCGATTCATGAAAAACAGGCGGGTGAGATGCTTGAAAGTCTCTCGATACCGGTTTCCCTCTCGCATGAAATACTTTCCGAGTTCAGGGAATTCGAACGCACTTCCACAACCGTTATCAATGCCTATGTTGCACCTGTCATGCAATCCTACATTTCCCGGTTGAAGGACCACCTCGGTGCCGATGACGGCATAAGCATCAAGCAGTCCAACGGCGGATGTATTACCGCTGAAACGGCAATGCAAGAACCGGTCAGAACCATTCTTTCGGGTCCGGCCGGAGGCGTTGTGGGAGCCCATGCAATCGGCAGGGCGGCCGGTTACAGCCGGCTGATAACATTTGACATGGGCGGCACGTCCACCGATGTGTCCCTGGTAGACGGCGGCCCCACCCTTTCGCTTCAGTCTACCATTGCCGGCCACCCTGTAAAGCTTCCCATGATCGACATCCACACTGTCGGGGCCGGCGGAGGCTCGCTTGCATGGGTGGATTCAGGCGGTGCTTTGAAAGTCGGCCCCCAAAGCGCCGGGGCCGATCCCGGCCCCATCTGCTACGGCAGTGGTACCGGCATTACGGTTACCGATGCAAACCTTTACCTGGGGCGGCTTCTGCCCGGCCGCTTCCTCGGCGGCGCCATGCACCTTCAACCGGAACGGCTGGATATTTTTTTTCAACCCTTTTCACAAAAACTGGGGCTTGCACCACGGGAACTGGCGCAAGGAATTATCGACATTGCCGATACCGCCATGGAAAAGGCTATTCGTGTCATTTCCGTAGAACGCGGCTACGACCCGGCCGACTTTACCCTCTTTTCATTCGGCGGTGCCGGAGGCATGCACGCGGTATTCCTGGCACGTCTGCTGGGCATACCCCGGGTCCTGGTTCCCCGCGATCCCGGCATTCTTTCCGCAACCGGTATGCTCCTGGCCGACAGTATCAAGGACTATTCACGGACAATCATGCGTGAAGAAACAGGTGCTCCGTCTGCCACTCTTGAGCCGTATTTTAAGGACCTGGAAGACCATGCCCGCAGGGATTTTGCCGCCGAAAGCATTCAGCCCGGGCAGATCACCTTCGAGCGACTGCTCGACATGCGCTATAAAGGACAATCATATGAACTGCTGGTACCTTTCGGCAACGAGTATATTGAAAGCTTTCATGCCCTACATGAAAAAACGTATGGCTACTCCACTGCCGGGGCTGCTGTAGAAATAGTCAACACCAGACTGCGTGCCAGGGCCGTCCCGGAAAAACCGGCCCTGCGGAAAATTCAAAGCGGATCGGCCGCTCCGCCGGATGCGGCACATTCAGGCCTGCAGGACGTCTACTTTGAGGGCTCCCTGCACAGCACAAGGGTAGCAAACCGAGACCTGTTGCTTTGCGGCAACAAAATCCAGGGACCGGCTATTATAACCGAATATTCATCAACAATTGTCATCCCGCCCTTTGCCAGTGGAACAGTTGATGAGTTTGGCAATATAATCATAAGCATACATTCATAAAAAACATGAAAACAAATCCAATCCAGTTGGAGATCTTCAAAAACCGCTTCATCTCAATTGCCGAAGAAATGGGTGTAACTCTCACCCGTACCGCTTACTCCCCCAACATCAAGGAACGCCGCGACTGCTCCTGCGCCCTGTTCGACAGCAGGGGCGATATGATAGCCCAGGCCGCTCATATTCCCGTACACCTGGGCTCAATGCCGTTGTCGGTTCAGGCCGCCATTGCGGAAGCCGACCTGCAGGAAGGTGACATGATTGCGCTGAACGATCCCTACCGGGGCGGGACCCACCTGCCCGACATCACCGTTGTAGCCCCGGTTTTCACCGGAACAGATGAACCGGCATTTTATGTCGCCAACCGGGCCCATCATGCCGATGTGGGCGGCATGTGCTCGGGATCGATGCCTCTTTCAACATCGCTTTTTCAGGAAGGTCTTATCATACCGCCTGTAAAGCTTGTCCAGGGCGGTATCCTGAACCGCGATATCATGAATCTCATCCTGGGCAATGTACGCACCCCGGCTGAACGCGAGGGCGATTTCGCAGCCCAGATCATGGCCAACCTGACCGGCATAAAGCAATTGAAGCGCTTGTGTGAAACATTCGGAATAGACACCGTCCGGGAGTATGGCGAGCATCTTATTTCATATGCCGAGCGTTTGACCCGCAACAGCATTGCCGCCATTCCCGACGGCTGCTATGAGTTCGGCGATGTACTGGAAGACGACGGAAAAGGGGAAAGCAACATTACGATTGACGTTGCCGTTACCATTCAGGGAGACGCGGCGTACATCGATTTATCCAAATCCTCTCCGCAGACCACCGGATGCGTCAACGCGGTCCGGGCCATTACCATTTCGGCCGTGCTGTATGTTTTCAGGTGTTTGACCGGTGAGGACGTACCCACTAACGCAGGTTGCCTTAAACCCGTTACCATTACAACAAGACCGGGAACCATTGTCGACGCCGCTTTTCCGGCTGCTGTTGCCGGGGGCAACGTAGAAACTTCTCAGCGAATCGTTGATGTGCTGCTGGGAGCTTTGGCCCAGGCCCTTCCGGGCCGTATTCCGGCAGCAAGCCAGGGAACCATGAACAATGTTGCAATCGGCGGCATCGATCATCGAAACGCAAAACCCTTTGCCTATTATGAGACCATTGCCGGCGGCATGGGTGCATCCGCCGAAGGCCCCGGTGAACATGCCGTTCACTCTCATATGACCAACACCCTCAACACCCCGGCCGAAGCCCTTGAATACAGTTGCCCGCTTCGGGTCACCCAATACTCTCTACGTGGCGAATCCGGAGGCGACGGTTCCTTCAAAGGCGGTAATGGAATTATAAGGGAGATAGAGTTTCTTTCAGATGCCGAGGTAACGGTTATCTCGGAACGGCGCACCAGGGGGCCTTACGGACTTTCCGGCGGTTCAGCCGGAAAAAAAGGGGCCAACACGGTAATCATGAACCGGGCCTCAACCCTGATGCCGTCCAAGTTCCAAACCGTTCTGCGGCAGGGCGACCGGCTTCGCATCGAAACACCCGGCGGCGGGGGGTATGGGAAAAAAACTGAGTAAATCGTTTCCCTTTTAATCCGCCGAAGCCGTGTCCGCCTCCAGCGTATCAAGGGCCGTTTGATTCATGCGGTGCGATTGCTGCAGAATTCCTGCTGCTATGCGTAAATTAAGTGCAATACGGGAGACCGGTCTGGTGCCGTTGTTGAGGTGATTCATATTGGTCCGGATCCCCCCCGTACTAAATCTGTCGATAAAAAGCGCCCGCGAGAGGGTCCCCCGTACCATAAAAGCCGTAGCAATAGTTATCTGCGATGCATCCAGCAACTGGCGTGCCAGATCAGTTGCCGTAGTCAGCAGCGCATCCGCCTCTTCAAGCTGGGTAATGACACCTTGCAATCTTCCGTTGTCTGCAAAATCCGGACTGTTGATCTCCTCAAGTACTTCAAGGAGATCGTTATAGGCAAACTCTTCCTTCAGCATTGCACTCTGGATGAGAAGCTTTAAATCTTCAACAGTAAGATCGGTCGACGGCACCGTGGTAGTCGTAGTGGTCGTTGCCGGCTCTTCGTCGCAACTCACTCCCACGGTCTGGGATGTTACCAGTTCAAACTCCCTGTCGGTGTAGCCCAGGGGCCTGCTTGAAAAGTGAATTTTCGTCTTGCCCTCCTTCAATCCGGTAACGTCGACTTCGGTCAGGCGCGCATTGCAGCCGCGGGATATCCCTTCAGGAAGATCGGTATCGTCGGGAAAGGAAAACTCAGTGGTATCAAACGACAGGATGCTCGGGTCTTCCACTTCCACCCGCACCTCTATTGCATTACAGTCATCCCGCCCTTCGTCGCTCACCCCGAGCCTGACGGTGTTTATGCCGCACTCAAGTCCCCCGCTGCCGATGGTAATATATGAACATTTTTCCAATTGAGAAATAGCGATGACACAGGCTTCCGCCTGCCGGAAGTTTGCCGGCAGCAACGAAAAACCGACCGCACACGCAGCCACAACGCTTACAGTAATCATTTTTTTAAAAGAATTCATTGTCGTATCCTTTACTTGATATTAAGTCATATACGTAAAAGCACGTTTCTGTACGTTGCGCACACTATATGACCACGGAAATAATATGTCAAGAGATACACCCGGAAACACTGTCGCAACAAACGTACCGGAAGAGGGTCATCCGGGTCTTCGCATGTGTCCCACGGCGAGAACAAGATCGGCAAGGGTCTGGTTGACGGGGGTCGGCACCTCCCGTTCGGCCCCGAACCGCGCAACAGCACCGTTCATCTGGGCTATTTCGGTTTTGCGACCCGCCCGAACATCCTGCAGCATGGAACAGATATTACCGGATGTGGCCCGGCACACATCTCCAACTTTTCCTCGTCCGTCGGCAAAGGGCAGCTCAACACCGCAGGCCTGGGCAACGGACTCAACTTCCCTCACCACCTTTACCATGACATCAACCAGATGGGGACTTTCAAGCAGTTGTCCGTTTTTAATGTCCATTAACGCGCAAATCGGGTTAATACCGCAATTCACCAGGAGCTTTCCCCAGATCAGGCTGGTGATATTGTCTGATACCGATGTTGCAATGCCTGCATCACGCAACATGGCCGCCAGAGTTTCCACGTGTTTTTTCCCTGATTCCGAAGTTGCCCCCAGGATTGTTTCACCGGCCCCGGCATGTCGCACGTGGCCGGGTCCCAGCAGCGTTGCACCCTGGGCGGTTGTTCCGGCCAGAACACGTCCGTGTGGTACTGCCTGCTGGATAGTTTCAACATTGCCCACGCCGTTTTGCAGGGTCATAACAACGGTCTTCCCGGTAACAAGCGGCCGCACGGACTGTACGGCACTTCCGGTATCATAGGCTTTCACCATGATAAGTATGCAGTCGGCACTCCCTGCTTCTGCGGCGCTGGTATAGACGTGCGGACAGGCGGTTACAGATGATGTGGTCCCGTCGTCAATGGTCAGTCCGCCGGAACGAATCGTTGCAGCTCGTTCTTCGTTAATTTCCAGAATAGAAACATCATGCCCCTGCCGCAGTAAATATCCAGCAAACAGGCAGCCCATCGCTCCTGCGCCAACTATAAGTATTTTCATAGGAATTACCGGTAACTGTTCAAATTTAGTACTGTAACATCAAAATCATATATATGTACTTAGCAAATTACTCTTTTCAATACAATCATCCTTTTTCGGCATCAGAACCGGCGCTGCCGTAAAAAACCGGAACGGGCCGTCGTCAAATCCAAAAAGCTCTTGACATTTCAAATGCTTACATATAAGATTTTGGCTTTATACTATTATGATGGAAGAGAAGTTTATTGTCGAAAACAAGTATTGAATAACTAATAAATCAAACTAAAGGAGAGCAACGTTGTCAGTGAAAACATTTAAGCAGGAAAAAGTCGGCTGCAACCTTCTTGAAGCAGGCAAAGCGCAGCCTTTTGTACCGGGAACAAAACCGGAGTTGCAACCTGTGTGGGATAAGGACCTGTGCGTACGGTGTGCTCTATGCTACCTTTACTGCCCCGATGCAGCCATCAGCCGGCAGGAAGATGAGTATTTCGATGTTGATGATAAATTATGCACTGGATGTGGTATTTGCCACAGGGAATGCTGGTTTGGTGCTATTAGCATGCAGGAGGTGGATTAATGGACAAATTCAGTCTTTACGCAGGACAGTTTTTATCATTCAGGGAACATTTCGCACCCAAAGGTCACAATGCCTGTGCAGGCTGCGGCGTAGCCCTGGCTGTAAGACATGTTTATAAAGCCCTCGATGGGAAAGTCGATGATATTGAAAAAGCATCGTGGCAGATTCCCTGGGAACAAAACCTTATCGTCGGTTCCGATACGGGCGCCCAGCCCGCCCTGCTTACCATTTCCAAGGGTGACAACGGCGAAATGCTTCAGATCTGTTTCGATAACGAAGCCATGGGCAAAAAGAACGACACAAGCGTAATTGCCAAGAAGCTGCCGGCCGTTGCAGCGGCCAGCGGCTACCAGTATGCTGCAACCGCCTGTCCCAGCCATCCCTTCGACCTGATCGACAAGGTACGCAAAGCCTGGGAAGCCGAAGGATCGGCTTTTATCCTGGTTCTGTGCCCCTGCCCGGTGGCCTGGGGATTCGAACCTGAAAACACGGTCCAAATCGGACGCCTGGCTGTTGAAACCCGCACGTTTCCGCTGTACGAAATCGCCAGCGGTTACTACAGCATCACCATAGACGAACAGAACGCCAGACCGGTCAGGGACTACCTGGCCAGGCAGGACCGTTTTGCGGCTGTTAAGGGCAAAAAGGCGGAAGCCCTGCAGGCCGAGATCAACAATGCCTTTGCTGCACTGAAAGACAAAAGCAAAATCAACGCCTAACTGTGCAAGCAGTGTTATTGAAGAATAGAACAAGACCGACTTATAAATTATCTCGATAAAGGAGTAAGGAATGGCAGACATACAGTGGACGCCGGAAGGTGAACAAATATTCGATAAGCTTATCCAGGCTGTTCCGGAACCGATGCGCGACGGCATCAAGCCCAAACTGCTTGAAATGCTTGCAGCCAAAGCTGCCGGCAACCCGGTTACAGAAGACATTGTTAAAAAAATGGTTGAAGAAGATATGCCTGAGCCCCAGCGCAGCGCCCTCATGGCGGCCCTGGGCATCTCCTCCGGCGACAACGGTGCAGAGGAAGCAGCCGACGACACGCCTTCGGTGAGCTGGACGGGCAAAAGCGAGATCATGTTTGAGATCATGCTTGGCGAAGTTCCCGAAGCAATGCGCGGCGTATTCAGAGGAAAACTCATGGGCGTTATCAGCCAGAAATGCCAGGGCGGCGATGTGGTTGAAGACCACGTGCTGGCAGTGGTGAACGAAATCGTTCCTGAACCGTTCAAGAGCACTATTTTGAAAAAGTTCAAGGAACTCGGCGATTACGATCCCAAAATCATCGACGATATCATCGCGCGCCACGGCACCTCCCAGGACAAACTGATGTACATTCTGCACGACGCCCAGGATGAAATCGGCTACCTGCCGGTTGAAGCACTACAGGCCATCAGCAATAAAAGCGGGATCAACCTCAGCATCATTTATAATATTGCCACATTCTACAAGGCTTTCAAAATGACGGCCCCCGGCAAACACCATGTCAAACTCTGCTGCGGCACTGCATGCCACCTGCACGACAAAGACGGCATTGCAGCCGAAATCGAGCAGACCATTGTACAGAGCGATGATATGACTATGGAAAAAACCCTGTGTCTGGGATGCTGCGACTGCGCCCCCGTTGTTGAAGTGGACGGCAAGGTGTTCAAGGGCCGGGATGCAAAAGCCAAGATAGATTCAATAGCATAAATGATAGATACGCATATATAACGTTTTATATACGAGGGAAATATGAAAATTACCAGCTCAGCAGATCTTGCAAAAGTTAAAGAACAAGGACAAAAACAGTTGTTCCCCGGGAAACCCCGCATTAATGTTGGTACATCAACCTGCTGTATTGCAAAGGGTGCTGATTTAACGCTGAACGCAATTGAATACGGTCTCAAGGAAAAAGGCATTGATGCTGATGTTGTTTCCGTGGGCTGCACCGGCATGTGCGGCATGGAACCCACTGTTGAAGTACAGTTGCCGGGCAAACCCCGGGTTATTTACGGCAAAGTAACCGAAAAAGAAGTTCCTAAAATCATCAAAGCCGTAAGCGGCGGAGCGGTAGCAAACGACCTTGCCATCGTCCGTATCGACAAGGAAGATCACGTACTGGCGGGAGCCATTACCTACGCCGATTCTGCTGATTCCGCATTCAGCGGCGTTAAAACACCTGATGAAATCGATTTTTTAAAGCTCCAGCATAAAGTTATCCTGCGCAATGCCGGAACCATTGATCCTGAAAACATGAGCGAGTACATCGCACGCGGTGGATACGAAGCGCTTGTTAAAGCCCTGGGCATGAAGCCCAAGGCAATCGTGGATGAAGTTATCAAGTCCGGTCTGCGCGGCCGTGGCGGTGGCGGCTTTCCGGCCGGACAGAAATGGAAAATGTGTATGGATGCCGCCGGCAAGGAAAAATACCTGATCTGCAACGTCAGTGAAGGCGAGCCCGGCATCGGCATGCACCGCAGTTTCCTGGAGTCCGACCCCCACTCGGTTCTCGAGGGCCTGATTATCGGCGCGTTTGCTCTCGGCGCACAGACTGCCTATGTGTACATCCGCGACAATTACCGCATTGCATTGAAACGCTTCAAAAAAGCCGTTGAAGAAGCCGAAGCCATGGGTCTTCTCGGCAAAAAAATTCTGGGCAGCAAACTGAATTTTGATGTTAAGGTCAAAGAGGGTGGCGGACGATATGTATGCGGTGAAGAAACAGCCCTTATCGCCTGCATCGAAGGCCGCATCGGCGAGCCCTGCCAGAGACCACCCTTCCCTACCAACAGCGGCCTTTTCGGCAAACCGACCTGTATCAACAACGTTGAAACCTGGTCCAACATCCCGGTTATCATTGCCAAAGGCGGCGACTGGTACAGCGGTATCGGCACCAAGGGCAGCAAAGGCACCAAGGTGATCTCCCTTGCCGGTAACGTCAACCAGGCCGGAATGGTTGAAGTGGATATGGGCACACCGCTTAAAGATGTTGTTTCCGTTATAGGTGGCGGGGTGGCAGACGGCAAGTCCCTTAAAGGCATTCAGCCCGGCGGCCCTTCAGGCGGCGTGCTTCCGGCCAGCATGGATTCACTTACCGTCGACTATGATGAGTTGAACCAGGCCGGATCGATGCTCGGTTCCGGCGGCATGGTTATCATGAACGACGAGACCGACATGGTGAAGCTTGCCCGCTATTTTACCGATTTCTTTGTAGAGGAATCATGCGGCAAATGTGTTCCCTGCCGCGAAGGCGTGTGCAGGATGCGTGATATTCTGGACAGAATTCTGGCCGGGCTGGGTTCCAGCGACGACCTGAAGGTTCTCGAGGAAATGTCCGACCCGATCAGCAAGGCCTGTGCGTGTGCGCTTGGTAAAACCGCACCGGCTCCTATCCTTTCCACAATGAAACATTTCGCCGATGATTACGCCGGTTATTTTAAATAGCCATCGGGTGTAGTTAATAAAAAACGACTGTGAAAAAAGCCCTTCTGTTGACTCAGAAGGGCTTTTTTATGCCTCCCCGGACAGTATTCCCCGATCAAAAACATTCATTATGAGCCCCCTATTCTCCTGTTC
This sequence comes from Thermodesulfobacteriota bacterium, assembly GCA_028282925.1. Classification (GTDB taxonomy): domain Bacteria; phylum Desulfobacterota; class WTBG01; order CAIYCZ01; family CAIRTM01; genus JANQGV01. The sequence continues at coordinate 32,168 of JANQGV010000243.1, read as the reverse complement.
ATAAAGGAGTTCCAGCGTAGAGATATATACCCTTCCCGGGAAGGAAATTGTATTTTTCTTTTATTGCGCATTTGATTTTTTGATAATAGTAATTATTATTTAAACAAGAGAGGCTATATAGGTATTTACTCTCAGATTACACATCCAAAATGGAATACAACTAATTCCATTTTGGAATAAAAGAAAATCAATAATACCTACATTTAAAACAAAAATGTCACATGCACACTAAAAAGCATGCTTTATCATAAGCTTAGACAATACATGGAAGGGACGATATTTTGGCATGTTAATTGCCAAAATAGAATACTATATAAATATAAAAACAAGGGGGCTAACCTATGGGCAGCATACAGCAAAAAAAAATTTCTACTACCGTTTCCGATGACGTGGATACCTGTGTGCTTGAGGTTGAAAAAGAGCTTACCGATACACAGATAGATGCCAGGCAAAATACAGGATCGCGGACCGTACGCCAAGCAAAAGATGTAAATATCGTATCAGCTTATTTGAAGGAAATCAGGCAATGGCCGATCCTTAAAAAGGAGCAGGAACAACTCATCGCCCGAACCCTCAGTGAAGCAGAGTACAACAAACGCATCCTGGCGGTTGAATGGGCACAACTGTTTGAAAAAATCCTGCTATGGAACCGTCTTGCAAAACATCAGGACCTTGATGCAACGCTCAGCAACAAGGAAACAAAGAGCCTGCTGCGAACCATTAAGGAGATAGCGAGCCTCACCGATATAATCAGGGACCTTGAAGCCCGTATTTCACAGAAAAACCAGTCCTATTACAAACGCAAAAAACTCAGCCGTGAAAAGGCGAACCAGTTACTGTCGCTGCACGAAGTTGCCGGGCAGTGCAACGTCCTGAAAATGTACCGGTCGGGACTCATTCGCACATTGTACCCCTATATCATGAAACAGGTCACCAGGAAGCATAAAAAAGAAATCATTCACATCCTGCGTGCATACACGATACATGACCGGCAGGCGAAGAAGTCAAAGGAGATGCTGGTACGCTCCAACCTGCGGCTTGTTGTGGGCATTGCAAAGAAGTATACTAATCGCGGCCTGCCGTTTTCCGATCTGATTCAGGAAGGCAACATCGGTCTGATGCGGGCCATCGATAAGTTCGATTACCGGCTCGGCAATCGCCTGAGCACATATGCCAGTTGGTGGATACGGCAGACCATTATCAGGGCCATCGAAGAAAAATCGTCAACGATCCGGGTGCCGATCTACATTAACGACAAGATTAAAAGGATTTCGCGTCAATCAGCCGACCCTGATCATGACGCAGATGAAGCGGTTCCGGTACCGGCCGAAGGTGAATCCGAAAACCTGTACTTTGCCATGCAGCTCGTACGGGATCCGATTTCTCTTGAGACGCCTTTCGGTGAGGACGGCAGCAACCTGCATGAGTGTATAGCCGACACAATACCGCCCTCCCCCATGGACAAGGTTCTTCAATATCAGCTCTTTAATGTAACCGAGGATGCCCTGAAGGACCTGCCGCCACGTGACGAGAGAATACTGCGCCTCAGGTTCGGACTGGGTGTTGATGCAGAGCACACACTGGAAGAAATCGGTGAAAAGTTCGGCATATCGCGTGAACGCGTTCGGCAGATTGAAACCGCGGCGCTGCGTAAAATCAGGGCGTCGCATAATTCCGAAGTGCTGCAGCCGTTTCTCTACAAGGAGATTTCCTGACACTGCGACCGACAATCACGAAAGGAAAAAGCCCTGCCGGCAAAAGCAGGGCTTTTTTTCTTCGTGGGCACCAGCTACACGATCATTTTCAAAAGCGGCGTCAGTCGCCTTCGAACACGGGCAACTTCACGATAACACGGGTATACTCATCCTCACGACTTTCAATTGAGATCGTTCCGCCGTGGTCTTTTACAATACCGTGACTGATACTCAGTCCAAGGCCGGTACCTTCCCCGGTGGGTTTTGTTGAAAAAAAAGGATCACATACTCTTTCTAAAATATCATTGGAAATGCCGGTACCGTTGTCGTGAAATACTATTCGGACACTCGTCCCACCGTTGTGCTTGCTGTTGCCCGCCTGTATGGTAAGGCGTTTTTCATCGGTTCTATCAGTCAGCCGTTTACTAAGAGCATAGCGGGCATTTGTGATGATGTTGATGAATACCTGCTGAAGCTCTAAGGATGAACCCATTACCATCGAGATATCATCGGATATCCCAAGGGAAAGAATAATATCATCCTTTTGAAGCTGCTTCGCAGTCAAGGCCAGTGCATCGTCAAGGACTTGAGCAATTTCAACCGGACGCACTTCCTTTTTCTGCTGGCGGGAAAAGGACAAAAGGTTTTTTACAATTGCAGCAACACGTTCACCTTCTTTTGCAATTCGCATCGGGATCTCCGGATCATGGCCGATGAGGGAATACTCCTCCTTGACTATTTCGGCATAATTAATAATGCCGTTTATAGGATTGTTGATCTCATGAGCAACACCTGCCGCCAGTTCACCGATAGAAGCAAGATGCGCCGACTTGACGGCCTCGGACTGGATTGTTTTCATCTCGGTTATATCGCGCAGAATATAGACGATAAGCCTGGGGCGGCCGTCTGTATGCCGCCCGGCAATATTGGCCGTTACCCAGAAGTCACGGAGTGACTTGTCGGGCAGTTCCATATGCAGGTCTTCGTCATGGCGCTTGCCGTCCTGCAGGGTTTTTTTGACCGTACAGGTTTCGGGAACTTTGGGTGAATTATACAAAACAGAATAACATTTTTTACCGCCGGCAGCGCTTCCATAGACATCTTTAGCTACATCGTTCATCCATTTGATGACATACTGTTCGTCAATAAGGAAAACCATATCGGGCAGGGAGTTGACCACACCGCTTAACTTTTCCTCACTTTCAATCAGAAAACGTTCAGCTTTTCTGTTCTGGATGATACGCCACATACCGTCCATCAGGAGGATCAGTTGCTGGACGTCTTTGGCGTCGTACTGCGCTTCTTTGTTGGCAACACCCGCTACAAGCACAATTTTGCCGTTGTCCTCAAGGGGGATGTTCATGTGCCGTTTAATGGGAACATGCCCATCCGGATACCCTTTCTTGGACGGGTTAAAATCGTCGTAGTCATTTGTTATAACAGGCTTGCGATTCCTGATTGCATCTCCCCACAGCCCGGTATCTTCAACATTGTACCTGGTTTGTTTATGAGGCACACGGCAGGCATCCATCACATCCCGGGACCAGGCGTGCAGGGTAAGAGCGGTTTCGTCCTCGTTTACAAGATACAAATAGCCGAACTGGCTTCCTGTTATGTTAATGCCGGCTTCAAGAGCATAGTCCATAATCTGCTTTTCGTCCTTCTCGATCATACCGGAAAGAGAATACAGGGAACTGAAGGATGCCTGGTCTCTCCTGAGGTTTTCTTCGGCCCGTTTGCGGTCGGTTATGTCGCGCACAAAAACCCATATGGCAAAGGGTTTGTCGTTCTCATCCTTCAAAAGTGACGCCCGCAATTCCACGGGAAACACTGTGCCGTCTTTGCTGATGTACTCCTTCTCATACACCTCGGAGTATCCTTTTTTAAAAATCTGGCTTTCAACGATTTGTTTTTGCTCCCAGGAATGCCACTTTGCAGGGGTTACATCCCTATAGGTAAGGTTCAGCAACTCGTCTTCAGCATAGCCCAGCATATGTGCGTATGCAGGGTTACAACCGACAAACCTGCCGCCCAGGTCGATAATGCCGATGGCATCGCGGCTGCTGTCGAACAACTCACGGTAGCGTGTTTCACTGAGGCGCAACGCCTCTTCAGCCTCCTTGCGCAGAGAGATGTCGGTATTGGTTCCGACCATACGCACAGCCCTGCCCCGGGCATCCCGTTCAACCACCTTGCCTCTTCCAAGCAGCCACTTCCATTCGTGCGATTGTGTTTGCATACGGAACTCTACCGAAAACTGCTCTGTTTGGTTTCGCAAATGTTCCAGTACCTTACTGCTGACGTTTTTGCGGTCGTCGGAATGTATGAGTTTTCGCCAGGTTTTATATGATGCTACCAGTTCGTTCGGCTCATACCCCAGCATCGTATAGTATCTTGGGCTGAAGAACACCTTTCCGGTCTTGATGTTCCAGTCCCACATTCCGTCATTGGTGGCTTCAAGAGCAAGACCCAGCCGTTCAGTGCTTTTTTTCAGTTTTTCCTCAGCACGCTTCTGTTCCGTTATGTCGCGATTACTGGCCCGCCGCCCTATAAGTCGTCCGTTTTCGTCGAATACCGGCTGACAGACATGGCCTATCCAGTGTACATCTCCGTTCCAATGCATAATACGAAACTGTAATTCGTCGACTTCATCGGCTTGAAGTCGGTTATGCAGGTGGTCGGTAAACAGTTTGCGGTCTTCCGGGTAAATAATATTCACCAGCAAGCCGGCATCATGCATGAGATCCTCGGGTTTATATCCGGTAATACGTTCAAATGAAGGCGAAACGTAGACGTATGTTCCCTCCGGATCGATCCAATATTCCCAGTCATATGTGAAATCGGCCACGGTTCTGAACCGCTCCTCGCTTTTCCGAAGCGCCTGTTCAACATTCTTCCGCTCCCTGATTTCCTTACGAAGCTTCCTGTTGGTCTCCTGGATCTGCTCCGTGCGTTCCTGCACGCGCTTTTCAAGCTGGGCTTTCGATGTGCGAAGCGCCTCCTCCATTTCCTTACGCCTGGATATATCACGGACAACAGAACTGAAATACCGTTTACTGTTGGAAATCCAGCCCGCCGTTGAAATTTCAATCGCAAATTCCGTCCCGTCTTTTTTTTGGGCCGTCGCCTCAATCGCCTTCATTCGGAAGCCGGAATCAAAATTAATAGCAAGTTTCGAAAACCTCTGCAGATGATCGTCACGTACTTTCCTGGGAAGAACCAGGGTTATGGATTTTCCAAGCACCTCTGCGGCGCTGTACCCGAACAACTCCTCGGCGGCACTGTTCCAGTAGAGTACGGTGCCTTTGTCATCGATAGTAATAATGCCGTCTGAGGAGGTTTCGGCGATGGCCTTGTAGCGTTCATCGGATAGTTTCAGATCCTGCTCCGACTGTTTACGTTCAATGGCAAGGGCATACAATTCGGCAAAGCGTTCAAGGGCTTGCTGTTCCTGCTCACAATATGGCTCATGTTTATTGGCTACGGCAATCTGACCGACAATCTTGTCACCCAGCAGTACAGGTACGGACAAAAAACTTTTTATAGGGATGTGCCCTTCAGGTACGCCTGTGCTGCGGTCGTCGCTCTCTACCGCATTTACCAGCACAGCCTCTTTGTTGTGCAATACCCAGCCCCAAAGACCGCAGTATTCTTCAAAAATAAAATCTTTTTCAGGAACCCGGCAGCTTTCCCAGATATCACGCGTCAGGTTCGGACACACCAGATGACCGGTATCCTGTTCGATGTAACCTGCATAGCTGTATTTGCTCTGGGTAATATCCCTGGCGAATGAACAGACCAGATTAGAAATATCTTCAATGCCGGTGGCACTGATAATGGCTTTGGATAAAGCTGCAATAGACGTGTCGAACTGTGTCTGCCCGAGCTGCATATCTTTTCTCCATGCAAGAGATACTGAAATCCTGGAGTACAATTTTCAGATGTTCTATGTAAATCCACTTCCTTTTTATAAAACATATCGTTTGTTCTATTTCAAGGTTTAGCCTGTATTTAATTATATATGCAACCTGTATTTCATCCCGTATTGTCCTAAAAAAAGACACTAAATTTTAAATATATAGGTATTTCTGCTCATTTCAACAAGACATATGATGTGTTATAACAATTCCGGACAAAAACAGTTCCAGTAAACATTTAAAGTAACAACTTTGCGAGGGGCTTTGGGATTACGATACATTGTATCGATGATGCTATACGGACGATTCACATTCCGACGGCACCCCCTTGAACGGCTAGAGAAACAAACCTTTCCATACACGTCGAACGTTAATCGAATGTTTTTAACTATCTACCGGTTTTCATAAAGCTGCGTAAATAGATTGATATATCGCGGCAACATGTTCGTGTAAGGTTTAAAACCGTCTCGTTTATTCATGAGATGCAATAATATTTCTGGAGAAATCCACATGATAAACAGCAATAAAAACAGTAATAAAAGCCTGTTGAAAATCTACGTTCCCATAGCCTGTACAGTGCTCATTATGCTGGTTCTTGTATTTTATTCTTTTGTGACCGGAAGCACCATCGCCGCCAAGCATGCTCCACTGGTAGGTGCCTGCATGGAAATTAAACTTGAAGCAACCACAGCGCACTTATGGTTTGAAGAACTTATAACCGGTGACAGATATCTTGACATCGACATAATCTGGCACCACCTTGACGAAGCAAATTGGTACGCAAATGCAATGCTCGAAGGCGGTAACAAACCGGAAGGCACCTTTGTCCCTCTCAGCAATGAGAAACTGCGCAATGATATAAGGCAGGTACAGGCAGAGCTGACAACTTTTCGCAAGACAGCAGAACAGCGCTGGAGCCGTAAACTGAACGGGAAAGCAGGTGTCGGCTCGGATATCGACCAGCAATTTGATGCCACTTTTGCACGTTTTATCAAACAGGCCGACAGAGTTGAGGCCGGCCTGCACCAACTCATCACTCGCGAACTGGGTATATTTAAAAAAACACAGTATTTTCTGTTTGCGACCATTATCGGCCTGAGCCTCACGCTGCTTTTCGTTTTCCTTCGTTACGAACACAAGAGCATGAATGACTTACAGTCGATTACAGATGCAAAAGATAAAGCTGAGGGCGCTATACACAAGCTCACCCTGACACAGAAAAGGGTTTCTGAAGTTCTGGACGGCGCGGATGCGTTAATTTATGTTTCCGACATGCAAACCGGCGAAATTCTTTTCATCAATAAATACGGCAAAAGTCACTGGGGGGCCATTGAAGGGGAAATCTGCTGGAAGGTTATTCAGAAAAAAACAGATGGTCCATGCGAATTTTGCACCAACCGCAAACTTGTTGATGCCGACGGAAACCCGACAGAAGGTGTGATCTGGGAACTGAAAAGTCCTGTTAATGATCGGTGGTATCACTGCTGCGACAAGGCAATCCGATGGCTTGACGGCCGCACCGTCAGAATGGAAATAGCATCCGACATTACGGCTCTCAAAAGAGCCGACGAAGAAAGACAGAATCTGGAAGCGGCTATTCGTAAGACTCAGAAACTGGAGAGCCTGGGCGTTTTGGCGGGAGGAATCGCCCATGATTTCAATAACCTGCTCATGGCTATCCTGGGAAATGCCGACCTTGCTCAAATGGAGCTTTCACCGTTGTCTCCGGCCCATGACCGAATAGAAGATATCATTACGTCTGCACGCCGGGCAGCCGACCTGTGCAAACAGATGCTTGCCTACTCAGGAAGGGGTAAGTTTGTCATTGAAGCACTCAGCCTGACCGAAATTGTTGAAGAAATGTTCCATATGCTGGAGGTGTCTATATCAAAAAAGGCCGTCCTGAAGTATAACTTTGCCGCTAACATTCCGGCTGTTAGAGCCGATGCAACACAGATACGACAGATCATTTTGAACCTTATCACCAACGCTTCCGAAGCAATCGGCGACAGAAGCGGCGTGATTTCAATAAACACAGGTGCCATGGACTGCGATCGAAACTATCTCAGCGAAAGCTACCTTGACGAAAATCTCCCCGAAGGGCTTTATTCATTTTTTGAGGTTGCCGACACCGGTTGCGGTATGACCGATGAAACGAAAGAGAAGTTGTTTGATCCTTTCTACACGACTAAGTTTACGGGCCGGGGTCTGGGACTTTCCGCCGTCCTGGGGATTGTACGTGGACACAACGGGGCTATTAAGATTTACAGTGAGCTTAACAAAGGTACGGCCATTAAAGTACTGTTTCCGGCTGTCGACGAACCTACCCAAAAAATCAAACCCAGTGATCAATGTGAGGAGGATACCTGGCGCGGAAGCGGCACAATATTGCTTGTTGACGACGAAGAATCAATTCTTGCCGTCGGCAAACGATATCTTGAAAAAAAAGGGTTTAATGTTCTGATCGCACAGGACGGACGCGTTGGTTTGGAGCTTTTCAGAAAACATGCCGAGGAAATTGTCTGTGTTATATTGGATCTTACCATGCCTCACCTGGACGGTGAGGAAACCTTTCGGGAAATGCGCAGAATTAAACGAGGGGTGCGCGTGATCATGTCCAGCGGATACAATGAGCAGGACATCTTCCAGCGCCTTCCGGGCAAGGGGCTTGCAGGTTTTATACAGAAGCCCTACCAGTCCCGTGATTTATGGATAAAGTTGCGCGAAGTCCTGGGCGACGGCACAACCTGTGTCGCCCGCACGGACCAGGAGAGTTCATAAAGGCGAATTCATTCCCGCCGCCGCTTCGTACCCGTTACCGTTCCCTGGGCAGCGCCTTTTGCCGAACCGTCGTTCCGGAAAGTATAGTACTGTTCCATGGCCTCAATAAAACCCTCGAATGCCGCATAGTTCTTGGAAACAATTTTCACATCCAAACCCCGCTGCCGAGCTCCTTCGGCGGTAACCGGCCCGAAACAGGCTATGATCGTTTTTTCGTTCAGCATATCCTGTTGTACGCCGGGCACAAGCAGTAACGACTCAATTTCGCCGCGACTGGTAAAGGCGATACTATCGATTGTTCCGTCACGAATCATTTGAAGTTCGGTAGTGTATTTTTGGGTTTCACGCGCGGTCCGATAGGCCGGCACCCGCACCGGCCGCATGCCGATTTGTAAAAGCCCGTCTATAAAATCAGGGACAACCCGGGGCTCCTTCATGCCGACCACCTCGGGAACGGGCAGCAGTACACTTCCTTTTGCGGCCCCGCGTTTCACCAACTCATCGACAATCCCCAGTGGGCTGGAATCAAACGGGATCAGATCTACGGCAATACCTTTTTTTTCCAATGCGCGGGCATCACTGCCGATGGCGGCTGTTTTACAGCCGCGAAGCACTTCAAGGCCGGCGCCGACTGCCGCGCACCTGTTTAAAAATGCTTCAATACCGTTTCTACTTGTAAAGGCTATCCAATCATAGTCTGATATGCTCTTAATTGCCTGATCCAGCTCCCGATAATCATGCAACGGCTCAACAACGATCGTGGGCATCCACACCGGCAGTGCTCCATGCTCGATGAGGAGCTGCCCCAGTTTGCCTGCATAGTTCCGCGGGGTGGTGTATAAAATTCGCCTGCCGTATAAGGGCAGATCTTTTTTGGCGATGAGTGTTTTACGTGCTGCCGGGTAAGGAGATCTTTTCTCCACGGCGGCCACGCGGGGTACTGACATCCCGGCGACGTACTCAAACAGTATTGCACATGTAAAAACCGTGTACACCATTAGTGTATGTCTTCTTTTCATGAACATGTCAACAACCATGCCGTTTGGTATTTTTATTATAACACAGCCCACCGCAACAGCGGTAGCTGAAATTCATCATGGGTTGTCTGCGGGAGGGGGGGGAGATATACGGTTGGGTTTACACCAGCCCTTGTATCCGCAGACAACCCGCTCTACCTGAAACGCACCGTTACATTATTTCTTTTTCGGGACACGCACAATTACTTTGCCCTGAAATGTTTTCTGCAAAGGGGACCGCTGGAACTCCTTGAGATCAGCGCTGCTCCGATACACCCTCCGCGCCACATAGGTGTATTCGCCCGGCTCGATAAAGCACAGGCTCGCCACTGCCCCCTGGGGAATGAGATCGGATCTAAATGAACCGCTTTCATCCAGCACAAAATGTACCGGGTTCTTACAGGCCACCATTACCTGCTTGCCTTTAAACAGTATTTCCATCGCTCCTTTGCCGTCGTTGAGCCAGATAACCGTTGTTCCGGGTGCAACCGTGACTGTTTCAGGCATGACCTTACCCACATAGTGTATCCGCACGACAACATGCCGGGTGATCTTTGTGTCCGGCGGAATTTCCTCCTCTTGTTCCCGGGAAAAGGCCGGGACGGTAATACAGAGGGTTAAAAAGGTGACGAGTAAAATCAATGTGCTGTGTTTCATGATCCACCTCCTGTTTATCGGTTGGTAATAATCGGGTGATATACAGGGCATACTTACTCCAGTGCTACCGTTTAGCGTTTCCCGCAACAAAACGGGGTTTGAGCCACAATACCAGTACCGGCACCAGAAAAATGGCTCCCAGACAGTTGAGGAAAAGGATAACTGCCAGCATCATTCCCATCTGGGCCTGGAACTTCAGTGGTGAAATAGTCCATACAAGCAGGCCCACTACCAGGGTCCCGGCTATATAGATAATCGACTTACCGTAGGTTTGAATTGTCCGTATCAATGCTTCTTCAAGTGTGCCGTCCGGGTTTTTCCTGCGTTCTTCAGCCAGACGGGCGACAAGGTAAATGCCGTAGTCGACCCCCATGCCGATTCCCGCCGCGGAAACCGGCAGGGTGGAGATCGACAGGCCGATCTGGTTGACGGCCATGTAGGCAAAGGCCAGGAAATTCGACAGCACAAGGGGAAGCATCAGTATGAGACCGGCCTTAAGAGAACGGAAATTCAAGCTGCAGAAGACAAAGACACCGGCCAGGGCAACCAGCAGGGTTTGGAGCTGCTTTGCGGCCACAACCTCGTTTATGGCGGCTTCAACGCCGATAACACCCGCTGCCAGCTTGTACCGTACACCATCAGGGAGCCTGGCGTGTTTTGCCACGTATTCCTTTGCGGCTTCGATGGCCCGCACGATGGTCGGCCCTGTTTTGTCTTTGTAGTAAAACCAGATGCTGGAAAACTGGTTATAATAGTCGATGTATTTGTCCATGTCCCCCGGGTCGCCTGCACCGGTCGCCTTGCCGAAATAGACCCACGCCTCACGCTTGGTGTCGGGAAATCCGAGCCATTTTGGATCATTTTGGTGCATCTTCTGACCCATGACCTTCACAATGCTGGCAATGCTGGAAGCACCGACCGCACCGGAATTCAGGTTCATATAGCGGGTAAATCGTTCGATGTCGATCAACACATCATAATCCTGGATATCCTTGCGTTCTTCACCGATGACCGTTATGTACAGCGGGCTGATAAGGGGCAGATGCCGATTGATCACCTGGGCGTCCTTATTGTACCGGGAATCCGGCCAGAGCAGATTTGAGCCGACCTCGGCATCACCGATAATCATCTGTTCGGACCAGTAAAACGAGAAAATCAGCACAAGAATAACAACAATACCGATACGTTTTTGTCCTCTTCCGATCAGCCATGGCCCGAGCCAGTCGGCAAAGCGGTTGGCAAGTCCCCGGCGCAACTCGTCTTTTTTCTTTTCTTTTGTTATATGAGCGAGAAAGCGGCTCGATGCAGGCACATAGGTCAGCAAAACCGGCGTGAGAATAAGCCCGACCAGCACCGTTACGATGCTGCTGAAGGCGCACGCCATTGCTATGTTTTTCAATAACGGTATCGGTGTAATGGCAATAATGGCAATACCGAACGCATCGGTAATCACACTGGTAAACCCGGGGAGGAACATCCGTTCGATAATGGTTTCAGCGGCTTTCCTGCGGTCCTGGTGCTGCAGGTATTCCTCATAGAAGCGATTGTACAACTGGTGGGAGTGCCGAAAGGCCATGAGGGCTATTAAAAAGGGCATCACGAAAATGAGCGGATCGAGGTTATAGCCCATGATTGCCATGAAGCCCAACCCCCAGACCAGTGAAACGGCACCAGAGCCGACAATAATGACCATGCCGAACAGCGAACGATAGCTGAGGTAAATAAGCAGACCGATCAGCAAAAGCGTACCGGCCATGACGTAGTTCATTGTGTTCGTCATGCTGGCAACGGTGCCCAGGTGCATGGGATGCCCGATAATGTGCAGGCTGGTGTTCTCGTCTTCGATCTGTGCCCGCAGGTCGACCAGGTATTTGTAAACAACGTTATAGTCCATTCTCTCTTCGAAAAAGTCGGCATAGATCATGGCCTTTTTACAGTCATGGGATACATATTTGCCGTATAAAGCCTCGCTGGAGTATATGTTGTTCTTCAACGCCTGCATTTCCGCTTCGGTTTGCGGCACATCCGGGTACATCAGCGGTTCCGATTTAAAACCGAATGTGCTGACTTCGGTGACCTTCAGCTTTAGCGAGGCGATTGAAACAATTTTATAGCGGTCGATGCCGGGCACCCGCTCCAGGTCAAGGGTGATAAACTTTATTTTTTTCAGGGTTTCTTTATTGAAAATGGTTCCGTCCTTCACTTTGACCATAATAACGAGGAAATTGGCGCCTCCGAACTTATCACGAAACTCCTTGTGCAGCTTTACATAGTCATGACTTTGGGGCAGCAGCTCGGCGAAGTTCGTGCCCACGGTAAGACCGCTGAACATCTGGTATGCCAGAAAAACAGTAACGGCCGTAAACAGTGTTACAATCAGCAGCCGGAGCTTCAATATGTATTGTGCGAATCGTTTCATAATGTTCTATCCGAAAGTATGATCTGGTTTCACCTGTTTTCCCGCTACAACAGCCCTTGTGTGGGCAGTAGCGGCATACGGACGGGTCCCGCATTGCCGTTCTGTTTTATATGTCGGGGGGCGTGATGCCGGAAATCATAATCCACGTTTGCCCACCGTCTTCGGTCTTGATGATGGTTCCTCGCGAACCGACCGCCCACCCGACCTGCTGGTCGGCAAAGGCAATGTCCCGCAGCCAGAATTTCGCCGGCAGTTGACGTTCTGGTACGGCCCATGTTCTGCCGCTGTCGGTGGAACATAGATATGTGCCCCGCTGCCCCACCGCCCAGCCGTTGCCGCCCATGACCGCCATTTGAAACATCTGCACATCCGTTCCGGTAGCGAGCTTGCGCCAGTGCGCACCCCCGTCCTCCGTGAAAATAATGTGGCCTTCATTACCAATGGCCCAGCCCGTGGAGGCATCCCTGAAATAAACACCGTAGAGGGAAGACGGCGGCGGTTGCCAGATGTCCTCAATGCCGGGCGGGATAATATCGGCGCACTCCTGTTTTGTCCATTTCCGTCCACCGTCGGTGGTGTGCAGCATAGTGCCGTACTCGCCCACAATCCAGCCCGTCCCGTTGTCTAAAAAGAAAACATCATTATATACGGCATCCTCCCCCCATCCCTGGGATTCCCATGTTGCGCCCCCGTCGGCGGTGTGCAGGATTGTGCCGTAATAGCCCACCGCCCAGCCGTTGCGGCGGTCGCTGAAATGAACCGCAAACAGCCTGTGATCGGTTTTCCGGGTGCCGGATGTCCATGTGGTGCCGCCGTCGATAGTAGAGACTATCTTACCGAATTTCCCCACTGCCCAGCCATGGCGTACGCCTACAAAATGCACATCATAATAGGCGTCTTCGACCGGATCGGCGGGATTTTCCTGCTTGGCCCAGGTGTCGCCCCCATCGGCTGAATGCAGAATCTCACCGCCGAAACCGACAATCCACACATGCCGGGGGTCCGGGGCGGATACACCGCACAAACCGGCCCGGGTAATGATTTTCTTTTTTGGGGACGGTTCGGATACCTGCTGCTCGGCACAGGCAGGCAGAAGGACCGCTACGGCAAAAATGCCCAGCATACAAAGACGATCAATGTGTACGAATACATTCATAGTGCGTTAATCCTGTCTGTGTAGTGTCCGGCGGCTGACGGTGTGCAATCTCCCGTCAGACCGGCCGTGACAGTTTCACTCGCCTCGCCGAGTGTGGCAGCAGACACCGGCGGGAGATGTTCCTCATTATCTGCCGCGGCGCAGCAAAGCGTTGACGCTGAAATAGTTACGCTTGATCGGGATGCCTGAATTGTATTCTTTACGCTGTGACAGGGTCGAATGCACACGCTGATAATCGATACAGTACACACCCCCGAATTCGACAAGCTCAAACCCCAGTTTGGATGTGCCTACATATTCCATCTGTTCCTGTATTTTCCAGAGGCGTCCATAGCGGTCGAATTTTTCCGCATAGATGACGTTGTATATCTCAGGGTCGACGTACCAGATCGATTTTTTATAAATATAGCCCGGGTCCTTACACTCCACTTCAACGACATAACAGTTGATCCGCTGGCGCTGTATGCCGTCGAACAGGCAATCACCCTCATTGTAAATAAGCTTTTGCGGGTCGATATTACGGCCTACCAGAATTTCTTTCCGGCCCAGCAGCCTGTAGACGTTCCGGCGTACGGCACCGTCCCAGTTGTGGTTGTCGTCGCGGGTGATGTCACCCGTTCCCGCCACGGTTGTGCGTTGCGCCGTGGACACGCGCGATATCCTGCGGGTTGTCGGCGACCAGGTCCAACTGTCCCATTCCTTGTCGTTATCCTTGTATTTGAGGGTAAACCCCATTGTTCCGGCCACATAGGCAGGCGCCAGAAAGTGATAGGACTGGGACGATTTCAAATCGTGCTTGTTCCTGTCGATCTCGGGGTGCGGGTCCATGTCGGTTCTGCCGGAGAACTGCATCCGGTAGGTGTGCTGAGCGGATTCCTTGGCCGCCTCGATTCTTCCGTCAACGGTGTGTCCCTGCGAAATGCTCTCATACGTATCGCCGCGGTTCCAGCAGTCGAAGTTCCAGCCGATCTGCAGGCCGGATTCTGGGGAGGGAAAGGGAACACCGGCTACCCACCCCGCCAGGTTGCGGTCGTCGGTAATCTTGCATTGGGGCGAATACTTTCGTGTGTACTCGATGGTACCGGGTGTTTGCGGATACGATTCATAGGGGGCGATCTCAAACCAGCTTTCTCCCCACCGGTCGGTTTCGGTCATGAGCTTGTACAAACCGTCGGGAATAAACTCCTTGACCGAATCGACATTTTTACTGCTTATTTTTTTTCCTGCCCATTGCTTTTCCCATGCACGCACCCCGGCCAGTTCTTCTCCATTGTAGCAGTTGACGGGAAAGACAACCTCGGCCGCATACGCCCCGGTCACAATTGCCAGCACCACAACCGGCAGCAGAACATACCGCGTGATTGCTTGAAAATGTTTTATCATGGCGTTCTCCTCTTGCTTGGTAGTTACCGATACACCGCCCACAATGGCGTCTGATACGTTCCTGGATCGTCTTGCGTACGACAACGTTGCACCTTAAAAATCCCAGGTCAGCCTGATCCGTATGCTGTCCCGCACCCGGTGATGGTCCCTGACCTGCGCCCTTTCGTTCAGGCGTGAATATTGGACCGTAACCTTGAAGTGGTCGCCGATCCAGCTCCCGGGACGGTAGGAAAGAGTCGGCACAATCGTGGTCCGGCCGTCAAAATAATAGATCATGTCACAGGCCGTGGTCAGCCGGCTGTAGAAGAACGAGGTGGCAATGGAAAAGGCGATATAATCATACGAGTTGCGGTCCGAGTTTTCCCACAGAATCCGGTAACCGCTGTCCTGATCGCGGTTACGGCCCAAAAGATTAAAATGGTACCAGGTCACATTTGTCGTCAGCGCCCTGCCCTGGTTGATGCGTGACAGCCAGGGTATCTCATTTGTCCTGAGCACGCCGATGGCCGTGGTCACGACATCCCGGGTCTTGTATTTGTCGATGATGCCCCGGGGGCCCTGGTAGTTGAATTCCTTGTCGAAGTTAAAGGTAACCTCCCCCTTCCAGCGGGTTTTCCACGGGCCGGGTTTGTTGAAGGTAAATCCCAGGACGAAGAACCGGGGATACTTGTAAATCCTGCCGGTTTTTCGCTTGATGATGCCCAGGCTGGGGTTTTCAATATTAAGATCACTGATGGCGCGGTTCACCCGGTGCGCCACCAGGTTGGCCCGTCCCGAGGCGCCGTCATAGACGGGTGAATCCCGCCTGGTCCAGAAACCGAAGACGGTCCAGTCGAACCCGTACGTGAACCCGCGGACACGCAAACCGATTTCAAGGTTTTTCCAGGAAAAACCGTCATCGGCATCGCTCATTGCCTTACGGTTCAGCCATCCGAAATAGGCCGGCCAGTAGTACGAACGGGGCCCGTTGCTGCCGAAAGGCAGGGGGTACCGCAACCCGACCGGGGCCGCGAAGTAGGTGTTTGTACCATAGGGAGGAACCACGGTCGTCTGAAACTCCGGGATAATCAACAACTCAAAGGACATGCTCTGCCACATATTCACCGGAATCCACAGGAAACGAGCCATCCAGAGCCCGATTTTGTAGTCTTCCCATGCCGGAAACGCCACCAGATCGGCGACGTTCAGAGGATTGATCACGTCCGCAACCTGGGTGGCGGCGGCTTCGCCCCAGGAAATCATCTGTTTTCCCAGTCGCAGGTTATATTGATAATCATCTCCCCACGTCATGTCGAGGTAGAGCTCTTTGATTATGTCGTCCTCATCATTGGCCCGCCGGAACTCATTCAGGGCATTGCCCGGGTTCTCCATCCTGATGGCATCCCGCAGGTTGTCGTCCATGTGGTCGGCCGAGTTGACCCAGTAATTCAAAAGCCCGTAGAGCTTTAGATCAAAGGTCTCTTTCTGGATAACGTCCAGCAGTCCCTCGACACGGAAGGTTGTTCTGAAACTGGAAAGCGTTACATCCCGCTGTTCCCGCCAGGGATGCAGGCGCGCATCCTGCTGTATCCCCCCCTTGACATCATGCAACCTGCCGTCCAGGAAGGTTGCCGTAGTGGCAAAGACGGGGGGTGCAGGCATGATACTGCACACTGCCGACAGTATGATAAAAAACAGTATAAGCCGTTTCATATGGCCCCCTTTTGTTTGAATGCGGTTATCATCCGGTTGTTTCTGTACAATAGGCATCCTGGTGCAACAGTAGACTGTTGCCTGTCCCGGCTCGACGACTCGCTGGTCTTTTCTTTAAACGCCCGTTGTGCAGTTGATATCACAAACACGATGTTTATTTCGCTCCAGAGAACCAAAAGGGATACTCAGGTACCTTCTGCTGCATGATATAGCCGACCCCGGCAATGGAAGTCCCCTCGGCCGGCGGCAGGGCTATGCCGCTCAGAAAAATAAGTGCATCGCCGTTTGCCGAGCCGATTCTGGCATCGACGGCATAAAAAAATCCGGCAAATACAACGCTGCCGGCATAAAAACCCACGCCGTTTAATCCGCTGACGCCGATGCGATTGGGTGGGGTAAATGTAATTGTCTTGAAAAATCGATCCGTCGGTGCGTAAAACGTCGTTCCGTATGCACCGCTCACGCCGGGGGCGGGGTCGCTCTGTGCGACGGCGGTCCCCATCCAGCATGCACTCACTAAGAGAAGTATGATTACCATGAATACATTATTTTTTACTTTCATTAGGCACCCCTTCCTGCATTAAAAAAATGTCTGACGATCCTTTTATTGAGTAGGTTGCGCTACAGCGTTACACCATGCCCGCATGGGCCGGTTTTTCGGTTTTTACTTAAACCCGATAAACACAAGCGGGCTCGACGGTGGAAACTCCTCCACCAGGTACCCGACCCCGAGGATGCTTGTTGATTCATCCTGGGTGATGCCCGCTATAATCAGCGTAACATTTTCCGTGATACCGCCGATACTTGCGTCTATTGCAGTAAAGGTGGCTCCGAAAACAATGTCACCGAAATAGGACCCCCTGCCGTTCCATTTGCCTACCTTGAAGTCGTCCGGCGGTGTAAAGGTAAAGTCAATCCAGAAAATATCGGTTGCTCCGATAACGATCGTACCGTATTTTCCATTGACACCGCTCGGTGTTTCTTCCTGGGCATGCACTCCGTAACCCCCCACTCCGAACAGAATAAAGACACCAACGACGGCCATGATAAGATTTTTTCTTCGCATAGCTTTTCCCCCTGTGTTCGATTTTTATGGTGCGCGGATATTGTGTCTGGTAAGTGAACATGCATACTTCAAATGGTACTATACATCAGGTAACCGTTTGGCATCGGCCCGTTCTGCCCGGTTACCCCCGCCGGAGATATATGCGATACCGTTTCATGGCGACCGTTTCCATTCCTGATATACGCCGGCCTTTTCCTCATAAAGGTTTGTGTCGAAATATATGATGCGCTCCGGGGTAATGCGAAGCGTATCGAATCGCAGTTTTGCCCGCTGCAGCGTCAGCCGTACCGGTTTGTATTTCTGTATAACAGGTTCAAAGCGGGAATCTTCCGGGCTGATGACCTCAGCAGTCCCATGCACCTGTACGCTCATCCACTGCTTTTTTGGTTTTTTACCGGCCTGGGCTTCCGCCAGGGTCCATCCCATGTGCCGTGTAGCGCAAACGCGGGGGTTTTTTTGAATGTGAATCAGCTTTTCGGTACCCTTTTCACAAAGCACATAAAACACCTTTTCATCAGTATTGAGCACCATATCCACCGTTGTAGCGGTGGGCGCATTATTGTATACGGTGGTCAACACAAAACGCTCACGTCCGGGCAGAAAAGCGGTGATTTTTTTCCAGACATTTTCGTTCGACAGGTTGCGGTGATTTTTTAGGATCACCCTGGTTGACGACGTAACTGCATCGAACTTCATCTGGTGACATTCAACACACACCATGCCGCGGGCGTACTCAGGGTGCTTGTCCGTCTTGACCTGGTCAAACGTAATAGGGCCCCCTTCAATAACTTTAGCGTATATGCCCAACTCACCGGCCCCGACGTCGATCTCCTTATACTTCTTTTTTGCCGTATCCGCAGCCGCAGCCGGCATGTTTACAACCAGCAGAAAAACCAGGCAAAAGACCACTGTAAAAACTGTTCGTGTATCTATCATTCCTTTTCTTTCCACCTTCTTTCCTCCTGTCCTGAATTCTGTCTTGATATGCGTATGGTATAGTTATTGATCCGCAAAACAGGTACGTGCTATGTTTTTTTATCCGTTGACGACCGGCCTGCAGAATTGTTGTCCTTCGATCGTTTGGCTTTCCCCCCCCCCTGACATATCAGGACAACCTCATCCAGCATATTCAGCATTTCCACTATTTTCTTTTCAGGCATTTTGTGAAGCCTTTCGCGAAAAAGTCCGACAGGCCCGAGTGGTGCGTCCTGAAGAACCTTTTTCGCTTTTTCCGTTACCCTGACTTTTACTACCCGCCGGTCATGCCGGTCGCGCTGCTTGGCGACAAACTTCGCTTTGTTGAGCCTGTTGATGATGCCTTCGACTGTCGTGATATGCAGTCCGACCCCGCGGGATATTTCAGACACCGAAACGGATACATCAGAATAAAAATAATCAATATACTTAAGTATCGCGTACTGTCGGCTGGTTATTCCAAAATTTTTTTCAAGAAAACGTGAGTGGCCGGCTCTAATCTCCTCAAGAAGCTTCAGTTTTTTGCGGATCAACATAAAATATTCATGTGCGTTCGATGCCATTGCAATCCTTTCATCAAGGTCAAGTCGGTATTTATTAGGCATACATAGTATGTATGCCTAATTTCTTAGTGCATTCAAATGAGTCTGTCAAGAAAAAAAGGGCAACATTCCAACACGGCTTCAAACCCCGTTTTTGTAGAGCCGAATAAAAATAATCAACCAACTAAAGTGCGGTATTTACCTTTTGAAGTATTTTTGCTATATCTTTGACGGAACGGCAATACGAAGGGCTGAAAAAAGCTATACGTGTTTTAATCCGGGGAATACCACTTCTTTTTTGTGAAGACATAAACCAGGACGAACCATGTTTACAGAACACCTACTGATCTGCACTTGAGGTTCGTAGAGCCGGGGGCAAAGACTTTTCAGAAGCCGATTTGAATTTCTGCCTGTGCTGCATGCTGTTCAAAACAGCGTTTTTATAACATCCGGTTCAAACCATACAATTGCTTAAAATAAACGATGGACACTTCATACCCCGTTTATTGTTTAAAAAACAACAGGCCTGTACAGGGACTGTCGTTAGGTTCTAGTACCGCTGTCGTATGCAGTTTTTTTGACTGCATTTTTGTCCTGCGGCCTTCACTGTATATACCCTGGAATTTTTTTTTAATACTTTTTTTATTCAATTCAGTTTTCTACTGCCTCCTTGGGTTGTTTACCGGTTCAGCACTAAAGGTGTACGAACGCAAAAACGGTTCACCCACGGACAATGAAAACAGGCTGTGGATACTCTTTTTTTCATACCGTTTAGTATTCTTTACGGCCTTTTGGGCGGTGCAAACCTTCCACTTATAACGGTATCAAGTGTAACGCATTCCGGCACATTCCATGCACTGCCTTTTGTAGGGGTATCACTCCTTACGGTTTTTCGGTTGTTTTTTTATAACAAAGAACGATTCACGCCGCTTCGTTTCATTCCTGAAACAGCAGCGTGCTGTCTGTTTTTTATATTGGTACGATTATACCTTTTATCACAAACACCGTACGGGCGCGATTTCAGATTGCTTTTCATGAAGCAGTTATGTACTCGTTGCTGGCAGTCATCATTTTTGCAGGTTATGGTGTATGCATAAGAATTGCGAATGACCTGCATAACCGATTTAAAAATGCCGGCAGGACGGCAACCATAGCGGTTTGCCTCTTTTTCATGGCTCCTATGATTATCGGGGCTATTTACTCCAAAACCGGCCCGAGAACAAACACCGACGTTTATCAATCTCCAGGATTTGAATCGGCACCTGCGGTGCCGAATATAATCCTTATTGTTATCGACACCCTGCGGGCAGACCGGCTTTCAATGTATAATGATGTAAAGACTTCACCGAATATGCTTGCGTTCTCAAAAGATTCGGTCGTCTTTAACCGCTGCATAGCACCATCACCCTGGACGCTCCCCTCTCACGCCTCACTGTTTACCGGCGTATATGCTGCCGAACATGAGTGTGTTTATCAAAACAGCAAACTTTCGGACTCTTTTAAAACACTGACCGAAGACATTAAGAATCATCACTATACAACGGCCGCAATTGTTGCTAATTACGGATTTCTCAATCCACGATATAAGCTTGACCAGGGATTCGACCTTTATGATTGCAAAAGCAGTTTCGGCAAAATCCTCAATAATCCCTTCAGGCCGATTATTTTTACCTTTTTTTATTACTCATACATGTACACCAAAAGCCTGAAAAGCTACCGATGCCCGACGACATAACCAACCTTGCCCTTGATTTCATAAGCACCCAAAGACAAAAGCCCTTTTTTCTTTTTCTCAACTATATGGATGTTCACTCACCGTATATACCCCCGGTGCAGTACGCCGATCTCTATTCAGGAGATATAAACCCGCGCACATACCGGTTTAAAAGCAGGTTTAAGGATAAGGAGCAGTTACACAACACACCGCAATGGAACAGTTTTCTTCTTTCTCAGTATGATGCTGAAATTACTTTTGTTGATTATGAAATCGGCAGGCTTTTGACGTACCTGAAAAAACAGAATTTTTACGATTCATCACTCATTGTGATTACTTCCGACCATGGCGAACTTTTCGGCGAACGGGGACACTACGAACACCATCACGCTCCACCGATTGAAGGGTTGATGAGGATTCCGCTCATCATTAAATATCCGGGAAACGTTCGCACCGGCTTTGAAAATGGTATTATAAACCTCACAGATGTGTATCCCACCCTGTTTACTATTTGCGGTTTTCCGCTACCCGACGGGATTTCCGGCAGGCCGTATGGTGGCCCCGGACAGTCGGGATTTGCCGAGTCATTCGGGTTATGGGTAAAAGAGAGCAGTTACAAAGTACTGTACCGGAACGGATACAAATATATCCGCTATATGGATAACGTAAAACCCACAGAACTGTACAATCTGCAGAAAGACCCCGGCGAACAGGAAAACCTCTTTCAGAGTGAAGATACTCTGTCAAAAGAGATGCATGCAAGCATGCAATACTGGATTGACCGTCACACACCTCGGGAGGACAAACCTGAAGAAGCCGACGAAGAAGTTTCGGGGGAAGTGCTTGAAAACTTAAAGGCCCTCGGGTATGTGCAATGAAAGTACACCGATGGAATGATCAAAGGCACCTTGGTGTATTGTGCGCTAAAACCGATTTTCAGTCCCGCTGGATATCATAATCTTTCAACTTGCGCCACAGCGTATTATACCCGATGCCGAGGCGCCTCGCGGCTTCGGTCTGGTTCCAGTCGCAGTCGGCAAGAACATGCTCGATATGCACCTTTTCCATTTCTTTCATGGTCATCTTGGAAAAATCGTACAGCGAATTATTGGACTCGTACTGTTCAAGCAGCAGGTCCCTGGCGGTCAGCACCTCTCCTTCAACCAGTATCATGGCACGCTCAACGGCGTTTTCCAGTTCGCGTACATTGCCGGGCCATTCATACGTTTCAAGCTTGTGTATGGCATCGGGGCCCAGCCGTATAAGCGACCTCCCCGCTCTTTTACAGTAACGGTCTATGAAAAAACGGGCCAGGGGCACAATATCCTCCCTTCTCTCGCACAACGGTGGAATATAAACGGGAATGACCCTGAGCCGGTAATAAAGATCCTGCCGGAATTTTCCTTCTTCCACAAGTTTTATAATCGGCATATTGCTCGAAGCAAGCACACGCACGTCAACGGCCCTGTCGCGGGTGTCGCCTACCCTGCGTATTTCGTTTTCCTGCAGCACTCGTAGCAGCTTGACCTGAAAAGCCGGGCTTGTTTCCGCGATTTCATCAAGGAAAATGGTCCCGCGGTTTGCTTCCTCAAAAAGGCCCTTCTTTGTGGTGTTGGCCCCGGTAAAGGCCCCCTTCACATGTCCGAACAGCTCACTCTCGAGCAAATTCTCAGGAAGCGCTCCGCAGTTGATGGCAACAAACGGCTGTTCGCTCCGAAGGCCGTAGTTATGGATCGACCGGGCCACAACCTCCTTGCCCGACCCGCTTTCGCCTTCAATAAGCACCGTGGCATCGCTGCTGGATATTCTTTTTACGATACTCATAAGGTTCTGCATAGCCGGGCTGGTGGCGATGATGTTGTCGGGATGATAGTAGTTTTTAATCTGTGATCGCAGGTTATGCACCTCGGCCAGCAACTGCTGCCGTTCGCAGGCTTTCTGCACAACGAGATTCAACTCAACCAGATCCACCGGTTTGGTGATGTATTCAAAAGCGCCCTGCTTCATGGCCTGCACCGCCGTATCCACCGAGCTGTGCCCGGTTACAATAATAACCTCGGTTTTGGGCGCCATTTCTTTTGCTCTTTTTAGCACATCAAGCCCGCTGACGTCCTCGATCATCAGGTCGGTGATAATGACATCAAAAATCTCCTCCTGCACAATCTGTAGAGCGCGGGTGCCGTCCTCCTCACACGTTATCTGGAAACCGGCCCCCTCAAAATACATTGAGAGCATTTTCAGCAGGTCTACATCGTCGTCGATGATAAAAATAGTCTTCTTGTCCATTGAGTTTCCGCTTTCGGGCAGGTTATGTTTTGATTTTCTCTGTTCTTACCTTAACGCTATCGCAACCGGCAATGCAACCATAATTTCCGGCAGAACGGTATATATATTTATACAAGACGAGACTGCTCACCTATGCCCTGCATGCACCTTACCGTACAGACCTCCTCACTAACAAACCCGCAAAAAGCACAATTCTGTATATATTCGTATTTACTTGCAAATTAATATACACCCTTCACCTATGATAAAAATGCTTGACAAATACCTGATTTTAATTTAAAAATTGTTATTTTAAGTTTGTAAGGCAGATAAATCACATCTATTAGTAGTCATTTTAAACTACATTTATAAAAAGATTCTGAGAATCGAGAATCACATTTGAAGGATTTGAGGAGCTAAACACATGTACGCGATTGTAAAAACCGGTGGCAAACAATATACGGTAAATCCCGGTGACACCATTACTATTGAAAAAATCGAAGGCGATCAGGGATCCGACGTTGTATTTGACCAGGTGTTGATGGTTGTCGACGATGACAATAACGTTTCCGTCGGACGGCCTTTTCTTGAAGGCGCCAAAGTCGCCGCACAAATCACCAGCCAGAAAAAAGGCGACAAAATCATAGTGTTCAAATCAAAACGCAGAAAAGGCTACAGCAAGAAAACGGGCCACCGCCAGTTACTGACTGAAGTAAAAATTAAAGATATTACAAAGTAATCCATTTATACATGGGAGGAAACACCTTGAGAGGTTACGAACTCTGTTTGATACTCCATTCAGATATCACGGACGAGGATATCGACGCCTTGACGAACTCAATAGGCGAAACCATTGCCAAGCAGAACGGCACGGTGCTTAAAGTTGAAAAGTGGGGCAAGAAAAACTTCAAATTCACCATCAAAAAACAGTCCAAAGGCAACTACTGTTTTGTCTATTTTTCGGCACCCAGCGACGTACTGCGCGACATAGACCGGCTTATCCGGTTTAATGAGCGCATTCTGCGCTACAATGTAGTTCGTTTGCCCAAAGGGTTTACCGTAGAGCAAGCAGAGCCGGTCGTTGAAGAGGCCGCCGAGACAGTTGCTGAACCAGAAACGGAAGAAGCTCCCAAGGCCGAGCAGGCTGAAGAAGGCACCCCGTCCGCTGAAGCTACAGAATAAAACAACTAATTCGATCGTTATTTTACATACTATCAGGAGGCTACGTTGACAGGCAAAAGACACCCTAAAAGGAGAAAAACATTCTACCAGAAACGTAAAATCTGCCGTTTCTGCTCCGATTCGACACTGGACATTTCGTATAAGGATTTCAACACGCTGAAGCATTTCGTTACCGAGCGCGGTAAAATTATACCCAGAAGAATTTCCGGCAATTGCGCTAAACATCAGCGTCAGCTTACCCGTGCCATCAAACGTGCGCGCGTGGTATCCATTATGCCGTTTTCAGTCAGTGCTTCCTAGGGTGCACGTACACTAAAAGATTCAATCTGTTTTTAGATTTTACGGAGAAGTAATTAAAATGGACATTATTCTCACAGAAGATATCACCCATCTCGGGAATGCAGGCGATCTGATTAAAGTAAAAGACGGCTATGCCAGAAATTTTCTTATTCCCAACGGCAAAGCCATCATGGCGACGACCCAGAATATCAAAAAACTCGACCATCAGAAACGCCAGGTGCAGGAAAAACTGAACAAAGTGAAAAAAGAAGCCGAAAAGCTGGCTGCCCGTGTTGAATCCGTTTCCTGTACGGTTACAAAACCGGTGGGCGAAGAAGACAAACTGTTCGGGTCCGTTACCTCTGCCGATATTTATAACAGCCTCAAGAATGAAGGCATTGAAATCGACAAAAAGAAAATCATCCTTGATGAGCCGCTGAAAAGCCTGGGCATCTTTACCGTGCCGGTCAAAATACACCCGGAAGTTACCGCTGATCTGAAAGTATGGGTCGTAAAGGAATAAAAACCGTTAGCCTTTCCGGGATACATGGGAAATACCAACCCGCAGAACATTCCACCGCAAAACATTGAGGCCGAACAATCGGTAATCGGCTCAATACTACTGGAAAACGAAGCCCTCCTTAAAGCGGTCGAGGTTTTGCGGCCTGAGGATTTTTACCGCGAATCTCATCGCCAGATATACCAGTGCCTGCTCGAACTCTTCGAACGCAACGAGCCCGCAGACCTCATCACACTCACCGAAAACCTTAAAAAGAAAAAAAAGATAGAAGAAATCGGGGGTGCATCCTATCTGGCAGAGATCTCTGAAAAGATACCTACCGCTGCAAACATTGAGTATTATGCCAAAATCGTCCGCCAGAAAAGCATCCTGCGCAACCTGATCCACTCCGCAAGTGAAATAGTCACCAAGGCTACCAGCGCAGAAGAAGAAGTTGAGGATATCCTTGACTACTCCGAAAAAACAATCTTTCAGATTTCAGAGTTCCAGATTAAGCCGTCCTTTTACGCCTTAAAGGACATTCTCAAATCCACGTTTAAAGACATTGAAAAACTGTATGAAAAAAAGCAGCTCATAACAGGGGTCCCCACCGGTTATACGGATCTGGATTCCATGACCTCGGGGTTTCAGCCCTCAGACCTCATTATCGTGGCAGGCAGGCCCAGTATGGGTAAAACCGCCTTTGCCCTGAACATTGCCCAGAACGCCGCCACTGAGGGCAATGTTGCCACGGCTATATTCTCTCTTGAAATGTCCAAAGAGCAGTTGTCGATGCGTATGCTGTGCTCTGAAGCACGGGTTGACAACCACAAACTGCGTAGCGGTTTTATTGCCGAATCGGAATGGGGCAAATTATCCATGGCAGCCGGCAAGCTGGCCGATTCAAAGATTTACATTGACGATACCCCGGGCATATCCGTTTTTGAGATGCGTGCCAAAGCCCGTCGACTTCAGGCTGAACACGGCCTGGGACTCATAATGGTCGACTATTTACAGCTTATGAGCGGTTCCAAGGGACGCTCAGACAGCCGGGAACAGGAGATTTCCGAGATTTCACGCTCACTGAAGGCCCTGGCAAAAGAGCTGAACGTACCTGTTATCGCCCTTTCCCAGCTCAACCGCAGGCTGGAAGACCGGACGGATAAACGGCCCCATATGGCCGATTTACGCGAATCCGGTGCCATTGAGCAGGATGCTGATGTGATTATTTTCATTTACCGCGACGAGGTGTATCATCCGGATACCGAGGAATCAAAGGGAAAGGCGGAAATAATCATCGGCAAACAGCGTAACGGCCCCACCGGCGAGGTCATTCTTACCTTCATCAACGAATATACCCGTTTTGAGAACTACACCTATCGGGAAGTATAAATAAGGAATACATACTAGAATAAAAGAGTATACATCTATCGATACATCACCATTCCGCCCTCTTTGAAACTGCAACGTCCTTTTTTTCACCTGCGCCACCCGGTATTATAAAAATATCTAAAATTTCTAATAATATTTTACTTTCGGGCATTGACTACCGTAGAACCTGTGCTTATATTTTCACCAACAAAAAGAATTTAACAGGAAAATCAATACTGAAGAGCAGAAAATACACACCAGGAGGCACATTATGGGAAAAGCAATAGGAATCGACTTAGGAACAACCAACTCGGTAGTTGCTGTGATGGAAGGTGGCGAACCTACTGTTATTATAAATGAAGAAGGTAACAGACTGACACCATCCTGCGTGGCCTTTACAAAAGAGGGTGAAATCCTCGTAGGTCAGGTGGCCAAACGCCAGGCGATTACAAACCCCGAAAATACCATCTATTCCATTAAACGGTTCATGGGCAGGCGCTTCGAGGAAGTAAACGAAGAGATGAAGATGGTACCCTACAAGGTACTCAAGGGCCCCAACGGCGACGCCCGGGTTGAAATCATGGACAAACAGTATTCTCCGCCCGAAATTTCCGCCAAAGTACTGCAAAAACTGAAAAAATCGGCCGAGGCCTATCTTGGAACCGAAGTCAATGATGCGGTTGTTACCGTACCGGCCTATTTTAACGACAGCCAGCGCCAGGCTACCAAAGACGCCGGCGTTATAGCAGGACTGAACGTGCTCAGAATCATCAACGAACCCACAGCATCGGCTCTTGCCTACGGGCTGGACAAAAACAGGGACGAAACCGTAGCCGTGTATGACTTCGGCGGCGGTACATTTGATATTTCGGTGCTGGAAGTCGGCGACAATGTTATCGAGGTTAAGTCCACCAACGGCGACACCCATCTCGGCGGCGACAATATCGACCAGCGGATAATCGACTGGCTTGTTGATGAGTTCAAGAAAGACCAGGGAATTGATCTCAGCGCCGACAAAATGGCCCTGCAGCGCCTGAAGGAGGCCGCAGAAAAAGCCAAAATCGAGCTTTCATCGACCCTTGAAACCGAAATCAATCTTCCGTTTGTTACGGCCGATGCATCCGGCCCCAAACACTTGAATTACAAATTGTCACGGTCAAAATTCGAGCAGATGATCGATGACTTGGTTGAGCGTACCCGCATACCGTGCGAAAACGCAATCCGAGACGCCGGACTGCAGACAAGCCAGATTCATGAGGCCATTCTGGTCGGCGGCTCCACGCGTATCCCGAAAGTACAGGACGTGGTGAAAAACCTTTTCGGCAAGGACCCCCATAAGGGCGTCAACCCCGACGAGGTTGTGGCCCTTGGCGCATCGGTACAGGCCGGCGTACTGGCGGGCGATGTAAAAGACGTGTTGCTGCTGGACGTAACGCCGCTTTCACTGGGTATCGAAACCCTGGGCGGCATTACCACCAAACTCATCGAGCGCAATACAACCATACCGACCCGTAAAAGTGAAATCTTCACTACGGCCGCAGACAACCAGACCAGTGTTGAGATACACGTGCTCCAGGGTGAGCGCGACATGGCCAAGGACAATAGAACACTTGGGCGGTTCCAGCTCGTCGGCATTCCGGCCGCGCCCCGTGGCGTGCCCCAGGTTGAAGTAACATTCGACATTGATGCCAACGGCATCGTAAACGTTTCGGCCAAAGACCTCGGCACCGGCAAGGAACAGAAAATCACCATTACCGCTTCAAGCGGACTTGCCAAGGATGAAATCGACCAGATGGTGAAAGACGCCGAATCCCATGCCGACGAAGATAAAAAACGCCGGGAAACGATTGAGCTCAGGAACCAGGCCGACAACCTTGTCTATTCAACCGAAAAGGTGCTCAATGAAAACCGCGACAAACTGGCTGAAGAGGACGTGAAAAACGTTGAAGCCGCAATCAAAGACCTTAAGGACGCCCTGGAAAAGGATGATGCTGAAGAGATCAAAGCAAAAATGGAGGCCTTGAACAACGCATCGCACAAGCTGGCCGAAGCGATGTATAAGCAGGCCGGCGATTCCGCCCAACCCGAAGGCGACGCCGGACAGCAGGGCCAGGCACAGGGCGACCAGGGAGCACAACCCGGCGGCGGTCAGGACAATGTTGTAGACGCCGAGTTTGAAGAAACCGATAAATAACCCGTTTTTTTGCTTGCAAAATACGGCGGAAATTCATAGAAAAAAGGGAAAGACTTTGGTCTTTCCCTTTTTTGCAATTGCACACTCCAGGCAATCTTGTTTTAAAAAAGTGCTTAAGTTATTCTTGTTACTGGATGAATTGTATAATGCTAATATTCAAAAAGGGAGACTGCAAGTAATATCATATTTATTTGCTACTGTTATACAGGTTATCAAGGTTGGGTTTCGGAATCCCGTTGCAACGCAGCCGAGTGCAGCGATTTCAGGAGGGAATAAGGGTCGACATGTTTGAGCCCCGTTTTACAGGGGCGAGTTTGTTGACCCGCCGGATGAAATCGTGCCGCGAGGGCATCCCGCTTGCAGCGGGACAAGTTGCAGGGTGCCTTTTCTTTTGTTACTTTTCTTTGGAGCACGCAAAGAAAAGTAAATGAAGAGACCGATCCCTTTCCGAAAGTGTGCCATATGCATCAATCTTGAAACGCTGAAAACCATTCAAACAACACGCCAAAGGGCGTGTTGTAAAATACTTATAAATATTAAAAAAAGCCTGGATATAATACGGCAAACGTACTATGGCTGTTGTGCGTTTTCCGGCAGCTTCGGTAATCATTTCAATTGAAAGGATTATAATTCATGTCAGAAGAAATAAAAGGCCCCGGCTTCGTTGCAAAAGAAAAAGAACCAGAAACGCAGGCAACCGAATCATCGGAGACCCCTCCCCTGCCTGAAGTAAATTTTTCTTCTTTTATTCTTTCACTGAGCTCCTCGGCGCTGTTTCATTTCGGCACCATACCCGATCCGGTAACAAAGCAGACCCAGCGTAATATACCCCTTGCCAAGCAAACCATTGATATCCTTGGTATAATTGATGAGAAAACAAAGGGTAATCTTACCAACGAAGAGGAAAAACTGCTTGAAAACCTGCTCTACGACCTGAGAATGCGCTACATTGAAGAGTGCAAAAAAGACCGGGAATCTGATGAATCAAAATGAAAGTATTACCCTACAGGCACCGGCCAAGGTAAACCTGCGTCTTGAGATTACCGGTAAAAGAGACGACGGGTATCACGAACTGTATACAATTTTTCAAAAAATCAGCCTTTTCGACCGTATAACGCTTTCGAAAACAGACCAAAAAGGCATATCAATCAGCACGGATTCGCTGAAAATCCCTTCAGACAGCTCAAACCTGGCCTACAAAGCCGCCGATGCACTGTTGAAACACTGTAATGTGCAATGCGGGCTGTCCATCCATATTAAAAAAAAAATACCGTCTGAGGCCGGCCTCGGCGGCGGGAGCAGCGATGCCGCGGCAACGCTTACCGGACTCAACCGCCTCCTGAACCTTCAGGTGGATGAAAAAACCATGCTTGGTCTTGCAGTACGACTTGGTGCCGACGTACCCCTTTTCATCCTCGAAACCGGTACCGCAATTGCTACCGGAATAGGCGAAAAACTGAGCCCCGTGCCCATGGAATCACCCCTCTGGTTCCTGGTTGTTTTCCCCGGTATTTCAATCTCAACAAAATGGGCCTACACCACCTTCAGTAAAGATAATTTATTGACAAATCAACAAAAAAATATTACTCTTTACAATTCTATTAAGGATTCAAATGAAGTAAAATCCTTACTTTATAACGATTTTGAGAGAGTAATACTGCCTGCATATCCGGAGATCGAGGCGATCAAAAGGGAGCTCTGCGATGAAGGAGCGGTCGGAGCACTGTTAAGCGGCAGCGGGTCGTCGGTATTCGGGCTTTTTCAATCGGAAGGGGAATGTGAAAAAGCATTGCAAAGCCTGCAAAAAGACACCGGACATCAGGTGTTTATGGCCCGCAGCATATAGGCACTCAGGTGTACTGTACGGAAACGGTCTCTTGAAACACATCAATATAGGAAGAGGGAGGCAAAATACGTGAACGGACTGAAAGTATTTTCAGGTACTTCGAATCTGAACCTGGCTGAAGAAATCGCTTCAAAATTCAACGTACCCCTGGGAAAGGCAAAAGTAAGCCGTTTCAGCGATGGTGAAATTCAGTTGGAAATCCAGGAAAACGTACGCGGGCTTGATGTCTTTGTCGTTCAATCGATTTGCTCTCCCGGCAACGATAATTTAATGGAACTGCTTATCATGATCGATGCCTTCAAAAGAGCTTCGGCCGAACGCATAACAGCCGCCATACCGTATTACGGATACGCCCGGCAGGACCGCAAGGTTATGCCCAGGGCTCCCATAAGCGCCAAACTCATAGCCGATCTTCTGACAACCGCAGGCGCCAACCGCATATTGACCATGGATCTGCATGCCGGACAGATTCAGGGGTTCTTCAACATTCCGGTGGACAACCTCTTCGCCGCCCCCGTCAACATCAAATACATAAAAGACAAATATCCGGGCGATGATCTGGTTATCGTATCACCTGATGCCGGTGGTGTTGAGCGCGCCCGGGCCTATGCCCAAAAGCTGGACGCGTCCCTTGCCATCATCGATAAACGCCGCCTGCGGCCCAATGAATCCGAAGTGATGAACATCATCGGTGAAATTGAAGGGAAGCATGCCCTGCTGCTGGACGATATGGTAGATACCGCGGGAACGCTTACCAGCGCGGCCAACGCTATGGCCGACCGGGGAGCCAAGTCTGTTTCCGCCTGCTGCACCCACCCCGTTCTTTCAGGTTCCGCAATTGAAAAAATCAACAACTCGGGTCTCGAAGAACTGGTTGTAACAAACACGATTCCCTTAAACGAAATCTCTTCAAAATGTACTAAAATCAAGGTTCTTTCAATAGCTGAACTTTTTGCTGAAGCAATTAAAAGAATAAATCAGAATGACTCCGTGAGTTCGCTCTTCATATAAAATAGGGCGCGCCGTAAAAGTCATCAATAATCTTTACTGATTAAAGGAGTAGATAACAATGAGCGACGAAATCATAATTCATGCAAACCATAGAGAAGCGACAGGGAAAAGCGCCGTAAAGAAAATGCACCAGCAGGGCCAGCTCCCGGCAGTTGTCTATGGTCACAACTTTGAAGCGGTACATCTGTCCCTTGACTCCGCTGTTACCAATAAAATGTTCAGAATCGGCAGCGAAGTCGTTGAAGATTATAAACTCTGCAAGCTCATCGTCGACGACAAACCGGACATGCAGGAAACCATGGTTATCGTCAAGGACATTCAGCGCCATCCCATTACCGATATCGTGCTGCACATCGATTTCTTTGCCGTGCGTATGGACGAAGCAATTGTTGCCCCGGTTCATATTCGTCTGCACGGTAAACCGGAAGGCGTTAAGCTGGGCGGCATTTTGCGGCATATTCTGCGCGAAGTTGAAGTGAAAAGTCTCCCGGCCGACATCCCCGGACACT
>JANQGV010000133.1 GCA_028282925.1 Thermodesulfobacteriota bacterium | reverse complement strand
TAACCCTCAAGCCCCGGGCCAATGCCCTGGGCCTGAAACTTCAGGATGTGGTGGGGCAGGTACGCCAGGGCTTCTACGGCCAGGAGGCCCAGCGCATTCAGCGCGGGCGGGACGAGATCCGGGTCTGGGTGCGCTATACCGACGAGGACCGCTCGTCCCTCGGATTTCTGGACCGCATGCGGATTCGCACCCCCGACGGGGCCGAATACCCCTTCAGCGAACTGGCAACCTACACCGTTCAGCGCAGCGTGAGCCACATAAACCACCTTGATCGCCGCCGTGAAATTACGGTTGAAGCCGCCCAAAAGGACGATACAAAACCCCTGCTTCCCATTGCCCAGGACATCCAGAACAATGTTGTTCCCCGGGTGCTTTCCCAGGTAAACGGTGTTACAGTATCCTACGAGGGCCAGTCTCGCGAAACAAACAAGGTTACAAGCTCCATCCGAAAAGCCTTTCCCCTGGCCTTTATCGGCATGTTTATCCTGATTGTGCTGGTGTTCCGCTCCTATGCCCAGGCCGCCCTGGTCTACTCCCTGATACCCCTTGGCATCATGGGCGCTGTCTGGGGCCACGGCATTGAAGGCCTGGTGCTGAACATGCTGTCTATCTACGGCCTGATTGCCCTGACCGGTATCGTGGTCAATGACAGTATCGTACTGGTAGACCAGGTCAACCGCAATATGCTGGGCGGGCAAAAGCTGTACGAGGCGGTGTATAATTCCGCTATATCGCGTCTGCGTCCGATTTTGCTCACAACCCTTACAACCTCCATCGGCCTGTACCCGCTGATTTCGGAAACCAGCCGCCAGGCCCAGTTTCTGATACCCATGGCCGTTTCGGTCGCCTACGGGCTGATCTTCGGCACCTTTACCCTGCTGCTGGTGCTTCCGGCAGGGTTCCTGGTGCTCAATCGGGTGCGGGTCCACTGGGCCTATTTGCTGGGCGGCAAAAACGTAACCCCCGAGAGCGTCGAACCGGCCTTCAAGGAGCGCATGCAGGCTGAGCAGCTTGCCCACCGTGAAAACGGCTGCGGATGATATGATATAAAAAAAGGCTCTTGCGTCTTAATATTTATTAAAGGATATTTTTTATGATCCGGTTTGTATATACTAAATCATACTGCTTATGCCTCGCCGCATTTCTGCTTAGTTTTCTATCTCCTGCTACAGTATGTGCATCTGAAGAACAGATGACTGTAGAGG
Source organism: Thermodesulfobacteriota bacterium (assembly GCA_028282925.1). GTDB lineage: Bacteria > Desulfobacterota > WTBG01 > CAIYCZ01 > CAIRTM01 > JANQGV01. Next base: position 44,845 of record JANQGV010000133.1, on the reverse strand, counting down.
ACGCCATCCGCATCGGTCTGCAAAACAACTACGATATCCTCATCGCCCGCAACACGGCCGATATCGCTCAGAACAACACCGGCAAAGGCATTGCCAACTTCCTGCCGGTCATCGACTCCAGCGGCAACTACCGCTACGACGCCTCCAACGAAGAAACAGGTGCTCCCACCAGCTTCGGCAACAGTGATACACGCTCGTGGTCGTCCCAGCTCAGCCTGAACTGGACCCTGTTCGACGGTTTCCGCATGTTTGCCGATAAACGCCGCTTTGATGAGCTGGCCCTGGCCGGTACCCAGCAATCACGGAACTCCATTGAAATAACGGTGGTGAACATCATGCGCGCTTTTTTCAACCTGGTTCAGCAGGAACAGTTATTGGATGTGGCCCGCAACACCCGCGATATCTCCCGCACCCGCCTGGACCGTGAAGAGGTTCGCCGCAGCCTGGGCGGGGCCTCTTCAACCGACCTGCTCAATGCCCGGGTAAATTTCAACAACGACCAGTCTACCCTTCTGGATCAGCAACTGGCCGTAACCATCGCCCGTAAAGACCTGAATATTCTGCTTGCCCGCAATCCACTCACGCCCGTAAGCGTTAAAAAGATAATCGACATCCCCGGCTTTACTCTGCCCATGGAACAGGTGCTGGAGCTTTCCAAAAAGCAAAACAGCGCCCTGAAAGCCGCCCGTCACAACAGGCAGGTTGCCGACGAATCCGTGAAAGTCGCCGAATCCGCTTTCTGGCCGCGCCTGTCACTCAGCGGCAACTACGGCTATACCGACCGCTCCCTGTTCGGCAGTGACATCGGCCCTGTTGCCGACCGCACCCGTCGCACCATCGAGGCTTCGGCCGGACTGGTGCTGTCGTTCAACCTGTTCAACGGCAATGTAGACCGCATCAACTACCAGAACGCGCGGCTCGACGCCCTGAACAGCAAACTCGCCCTTAATAATATTGAAAATGAAATTGCCGGCCTTGTGCAGGAAAAATTCAGCACCCTGCAAAAACGGCTTGAGAAGGTGACTCTTGAAGAGCAGAACACTGTAACGGCAAAACAGAATATGGAATTGCAGAAGGAGCGCTACGCCACCGGCGCTTCAGATTCCCTGGACTTCCGCGACGCCCAGGTAAACCTGAACCGCGCCCAGACCACGCTGATCATTGCCCGCTTCCAGGCCCGTATTGCGCTGCTTGAAATCCAGCAACTCATCGGCCAGATCGCAATTGAGTAATGTTCTGTAAAGATTATCGCTTTGGTCTGTAGATTTTCAGACCACAATGCTTTTCAATAGGAATGAAATCTTTATCATTGTGCAGAAGGGGGACTTTATTCTCAATAGCAACCGCTGCAATCATGCAATCAACTGAATTCCGAATGGTAACGCCTTTTTTCCTGAGGAAGCGGTATATTTCCGCTGAATGGATAAATGTCTGGTGAGACATCGGAAGAAGAATAAGATTATGAAATAACTCTTTTGTTTTTTTATACTCAATGTCGTTCTGGAGACCCTGTAACACTTCCGTTAAAACAACCCCGCATATACAGATATCGTTTCTTTCCTCAATAAGCATTTCCAGAGCTTGAACATGGGGGGCCTGACGAGCTGAGAAAAAATCAATCCAAACCGTAGAATCAACAAGCACCATTATTTAATTCGCCCCTGCCGCATGGATTGCAGGTTACCTTTCCAGTGAACATTTCCTTTAAGTTCAAGTATTTTCATTTGAGACTCATGTCGTAACAACTCTCTAAGGGCATGGTCAATCAACTCTTTTTGTGTTTTCATCCCTGTAGCCTTAAGACAGGCTTTTACAAGATTTTCATCAAGAACGATATTTGTACGTTTCATCATAATAATCACTCCTTCTATCTATACACATATAATGCAATATTATGTGTATGTCAAGCAGGAGCGGGCTCTTCTTTTGATTATATGTATTTCCAATAGCTTTTGACCCGGCCCTTATAGGACGTCTCTTTATTCGGATTATCCAACACAATTTCAATAACCGGAATTACGGCCTCAAACAACTGTTTATACGGTATGCGCAATAATGGACTCTCTTGAGCCTGTTCAATCTCTAAAAACGATGTTGCCGGTAAAGCAGGCAGCATCAAGTGCAGGCTGTTCACTAAAATAACAGCATTTGTCGGAAAGAGTTTGTTTAATAGCTATAAAAACAACTCCTCATAGCTGAATTAGTATTTCTCAAAATCGGAATCGTCTTCTGATTCCGTCTTTCCTTTTTTTTCCCCCATATCAAGCGTTATTCCCTCACCCTTTTTAGTGTTTTGTGCCACTTCTGGAAGGTCCTTCTTTTCGTTTATTATTCTGTCCTGTTTCTGCTGTTGTTTTGTAGTGCTCTGTGAGGCCGTACCTTCGGTCTGCCTTGAAGGTCCGGCGGCTGCTACATGCTCATCACCTGTTTTGAAAAAAGATATTAAGTCCTTCAAGCTTTGCGCTTGCCCTGACATTTCTTCCGCACTGGCTGCAAGCTCTTCACTGCTTGATGACATCTCCTCGGATGCTGAAGCATTCTGCTGTATCACTTCATCAAGCTGCTGAATGGCTTTGCCGATCTGCGCAGCACCCGCATTCTGCTCATTGCAGGCTGCACTTATCTCCTGCACAAGCTCTGCATTCTTTTTTATGTCCGGGACTATCTTATCCAGCAATGATCCAGCCCTTTCTGCTACTTCAACGCTTGAGGCGGAAAGCGAGTTTATCTGAACTGCCGCTACCTGGCTCCGTTCTGCCAGTTTGCGAACCTCTGAGGCAACCACGGCAAAACCTTTGCCTGCCTCCCCTGCACGGGCAGCCTCAATTGCAGCATTAAGTGCCAGCAGGTTGGTCTGACGAGCAATTTCTTCAATAATGGAAATCTTTTCGGCAATTTTTTTCATGTCACAGACTGTCTTTTCAACTGCTTTTCCACCTTCATTGGCGTCATTTGATGTCTGGAGAGCGATCTTTTCCGTCTGGAGGGCATTATCTGCGTTCTGCCTAATGTTTGCTCCCATCTGCTCCATAGATGCGGACGCCTCCTCTGCTGCAGATGCCTGCTCAGTTGCCCCCTGGGATATTTGCTCGGATGTTGAACTTAATTGCTGACTTGTTGATGCAACCTGGTCTGATGCCACCCTGACGTTATCTGCAGAGCTCTTGATTTCTATACAGGTGCTCCTAAGCTTTTCAACCATATTTTTCAGCGAATGCATTAAAAGACCCGTCTCATCCCTCCCTTTCAGAGTAACATCAACAGTCAGGTCGCCTTCGGAAAGCCGATCTGCCATGGCTACAGCCTCCTTCAAGGGGCGGGTTATGTTGAACGAGATTAAAACAGCCATAAGATAACCAAAGACAAAAGCAGCTATGGTGAGCAAAATCATTACCCGAACAGCTTCTTCTTCATCACGTTTTGCGATATACACGGCATTTTCCGTAAACTTCTCAATGCCTACTAGAAATTCTGCCAATTCGTGATCAAGATCATCTCCTTCCCTTTCTACCTTTTCAGCAAGCCCTTCTGCTTCTTTTAACCTACCCTGGCTAATAAGTGCAAACACCTCCCGGACATGTTTTTCAAATTCTTCATGTTCTCTGTCAATTTCTCTGAGGTGCCCTTCGACCTCTTCAAATTCTTCACGCAAAGCATCGGTCTTTGCATTTCTGGCAGCCTCTTCAGCAATTTCTTCTGCTTTTTTAATCTCTTCATCGGCCATACTGCCGATTTTTTCAAACTCGTCTTCATCCTTCCTGAATTCATCACGCGCATGTTTGCTTTTTTTAAGAATTACGCCCCATCTGAGCGCCCGCTCAAACAGTATCATCTGTTGCATCTGATGATTGGTAATTGAGGTAACAATCTCGATCAGCGGTATATCTTCTTCTGCAATTCCTTTTATTTCCTCACCGATATTTCGCATTTTCAAAATACCATACAATGAAACAATAACCATCAGCAGGATAAGTATTGTTGATATGCCGATTATTTTGTAACCAATTTTTATGTTATTCAAAAAACTCATACTGACTCCTCCTTTCAGAATTAACAGCATGAGTGCCAGTGCAACAATGCCGCCCAGCACAGCCGACCAAAGTGGAGAAAGACCTGCTTTCTGTTCACCCCCCAGTGGTTGACGTGTTCCTGCGTATCTGTTTTCTTCCCCGGCCCGGTCTTCATGTTGAAATCTTTCGATCTCGCTCCCCCTTGTGTGTTCCAGGGCAGCCTGTGTGTTATTTCGCTTTGAGGACCGGTCAAAATCACTGGTCGCAGAAGCTGATGAAATTATCGTTAACGATACTATTATTGAGACAACAAACCGGTTCATGTTAATCCCTCCTACCTTTAATCAGTGAAAAATTGGTTTTTTGTTCCTCTGTTTGCCGTATGAATAGACCAAATCAAAAGTATTCCACACGTGCTCCAGGTTTCGGTAACAAGATGAAACAGAGACGGTTATTACAATGTATTCGGACACTGCATCAGCCGACCCCGACCGTTACACACCTCACGCAAAATTCAAAAATGGTGCCAACAAAACAGATAGTATCATTTAGTGAATACAAAAGTTTTTACAGTGCTTTAGGTATATTGCACTGTCCTTGAGTCGCTATAGAAAACGTCTATTGACTTGTCAAACAAGACTTGTCCTGCCGGACAAGACAAATAAAAGGTGAAGATTGTTACCAACCGTAGTATGAAGGAATTATGCAAAAACGCAGGTTATCATATGGGGGCACTGCACTTTAACCTGCCCATGTCCGGATTGATCCGCGATGGGCAGCCACAGTAATAATTATCACTCGGCTTATAGCTTTTGAACCGGCTCTTTATTCGGATCGTCCAGCATAATTTTAATGACTGGAATTATGGCCTCAAACAACTGTTTATACATTCTGCGCAATAACGGGCTCGCTTTAACCTGTTCAACCATGTCATCTGATTGTCTGTAATATACATCAATTATTCCGGTCCCCAGGACACTGCTATAAAGCACTTCATCTCTGAACCGCCTTACTGTTTCCAATTTGGGATCATTCCTGTCAAATAACTGTTCTGCAAGGCAGGAAGGAGTTGTGCTGTTATCGGGCTGGGCAATAAATATCTCCAGATCTGACCCATCATCACCGGCCCAGACAACATGTCCGTTGTCATTGATTTTAGGATTCCAATTGGTGTCTGCATTATCGGTCAGCTGGGTAATCTTCCATCCGGCGCTTGCCGTGGAGGCTACAAGCGCAAACAGCAGAGTAAAAATTGCCACTACAAACAATTTCTTCATAGTTTTCCCCTCATAATGTTTTTCAAGCTTACTTCGAGTGCCCCTGCTAATACTACAAGCCTAAAAAAACAATTGCCCTTTATTTTCCCGGCTGCTTTTTATACGAGCTATAATTATCGCTTGGCTTATAGCTTTTGAACCGGCTTTTGTATGACGAAACCTTTGCAACCCCTGATAAAAAGTTGGCCACATACCCCAGCCCTTTGCCGGTCATGTTGGCCGACTGAAAGTCGAACGCCTGCTTGACGATTAAAAACTTCGCCCCGTTTTCCCCAACATGGGTAAAGCTTATAACCGTCCCTTCCTCTTTACTTTGCCCGGCAAAAGGTTGTATGGGCAGGAACCTTTCCAAAAATTCTTGCAGCTTTGTATCGGCGTGGTCTTTGAAAACGATGATGACGGTTTTACCGGCAGCATCAAGGGTGGGCAAATCACTGAAAGCAAAGGGAGTAACAACGCTTTCTGGAAAATGCTGCTTTATGGCCCTATACTCAGCTTCATATTTTGCCGAACACGCCGTATCTTTTTCCAACAAAATGTTTGAAAAAAAACTCTGGTCATATGTAGCTTTCTCAAAGGGAATGTCTTTGAAGGGATATGGCTTTTTTACCGGTTCCGCACAAACATTAGGAGCGACTATTGCAAAAACAAAAAGACATGCCATTGTGAACACAAACTGAAATCGCATGTTTTGCCTTTCAAATCAAATTAACGTAGAAATTATTTTGTTTATGAGCAAACTTTTCTTACATATTCTGAAAGCTTTTTTTCAATTGTTTCTTGCAAATATTTTTTCTCGTGCGTCCCTGTGCGTTCTAAATGAGTGTTTTCAGAAATAGTTGATATAGCCCTGCAAACATCACATTGTGGGTCAAATTTTGGAACTCCCATGTGTTCAAATATGGTCGTTCCAATTTGCTTACCAAGCAAAAATCCCCCAAGCCACGTGCGTACAGGAAGTGAATTGAGAAATCCACAGAGGTAATGTGCTTCATCTTTAGAGTTGAATTCTGCAAAATACAGTTTATGGTCTGGGACAAGAAGTCTATTGGGTAATATAGATTTTTCGTATTCTGAAATAACCGCTGCACGAAATAATTCTGGTGCTTGTTGTTCCATCCAAACAACTTTGTATGAACTAAAAGAATAATCACCTATACAATAAATAACATAAAAGGGTAAATGCTTTTGATAACGCTTATAAGATGATCGGTTTATCAAGATTTCTTCATAATTTTTAAAATATGAATAAGCTAAAGGATATTTATCAGCAAAAACCTCCTCGGATTCCAAATTTTCATAATGAGCATTTGGAATAATTTGATACCAATTTTCTGTTGATATACAGTAACGCCCCAAATCACGACCTCGCATGAGAGGATATAAAAGGTCTGCTTCAATCCATGCACCTTCAATGGGGTCGACTGCGCGAGCTCGAGGTAATTCCTCTTCGGTTAATGTTCGGATAAGTGTACGATTTGTCTCCGTTGAATAACGAAGTACTTTCACCCAATATACACGAGCACAGTCGGAGACTGTTCCCCTATGAGAGACGTCCAGGTAGGAACTCTTTCCTCTCAGAAAGACCGACTGATTAAAATGTGTAATGTCACCTGTAAACAACGGCGTGCCCCACTCCCCAACGGGGCATGCCGCACCCTTTTCTATTTGGCAGGATTCATAAACTTCATTAAGCGATAAAGAAGGGGAAACGCGGGACTTACCTCGCTTAGGTATCCAGATTCTACAAGGTGCCTTTGAAAACTGCGCGCGTTTGGAAGGGGTTACTTTTTCCGCAATATAGACACCCGTTTCATTCGTAGCGTCCGGGAATGGCTGCAGACCGGTCATATCTTCAATCAGTTTCACTTTGAGGCCAGAATTCTCCGGGAGTTTGCTTAACCTAAAGCCACGTGCAGAACTGCTCTTAAACACCGTCCAGGTTATAAGGAATGCAACTTTCCCACCATCTCGCAGCCAATTGTCGGCGGCACTAAAAGTGATTACAGTAGATATATCGCTTTCAATTCCACCGGTGTATCCTCGCCCAGAAACAAGCCCGTAATAATTGCAAAAACTTTTCACCCGTTTGCGGTACGATTCTGGCAGCCTACTCCACCTTACCCACGGAGGGTTACCGATGATTAAATCAAAGGGAGCAAAGCCCCGAGGGCTAAAATTGTTTTTGATGATGCGGCACCATATCCTGTCCCAATCTCGAGCTTCCAGAGATTCAATTACTTCATAAAAATTTTGTAATCTTTCTACGACAGAGTCGGACAAAAGCGGCAAAATTTGCTCATCTTTCTTCAGTGTATTTAGAAAGCGATTAAAAGGAAGTCCTTTTAAAATAGCGTCCTCACATGTAAGAAGAACTTGGCCAATAAGTTGTGCATGCACAAGCTCCCATGGTATTTCAAGCATAAAGTCTTCAACTTCTGTATCAAGGAAGTATTCAAGATACCTTGAACCCTCTTTATCCTCCTTTTCAACAGGAACGTTGATAGAATCGGCCAAATAAACCGGCAATTCTATGTCTCTACCAAGGTCAAAGACAAGATCGTAAATTGACAAAATGTAATTAGCGCGGGCAGAGATTACGGCCAAAGGGTTGAGGTCAAGCCCTTTGATGTTTGTTAGGACTGTTTCGAGCGTTTTAAGAGCAGAGAAATTTTTGGCTTCACATGCGTTTTTCAATCTCTTAATTGCTTCAACAAGGAAAGTTCCTGATCCGCAGGCTGGATCTAGAACTTTAGTTTTTACATCATCTATATAATTTGCTTGATCTAAAAGGTGCTGCGCCAACCAGTCAGGAGTATAATATTCGCCAAGATCATGCCTAATCTGCTCATCAACCAGAGAAGAGTAAAACTCTTTTAAAAGATCTTGTTTGGCTTCTGGTAAGAGAATGGCACTCGCTGGTTCAAACTGCAAAAACTCTCGTGCAACCGCTCGTATGGCTGAAGCCAAAGGTCTTGAGCGTTCGTTCATATACCAACTGAAAAAATCACCTTCCAAAAAATTGCTTATTCGATAACGTCGATAATACTCACCATTTTCTATACGAGTCATTACGGAATGCAGTTCATCAATAGTATTTGTTGCCGTAATTTCATCGCAGACCGAAAAGTTGCTATGGGTAGAGATTGATAATAGCTCAGATGTTACGATTTTAACCACAAGGCTATAGTAGCTATGCATTGCAAATAGAATATGTGAAGCATTTTTAGTTGCTATACCATTTTCCATAGCCCATTTCTTCAGGGATGGAAGTTGTTCTAAGCCATATGTTGAGACTTGTTCAAACAAGCGTTTCCATTCGCGAAACAGCATATTCGTCTTATGTCGCGGTTTTGATAAATGGGAACACATAACACGAATAAGCTCTCGAGCAACTTCCGATTCTTTACCAAATGCTTTACTTAAAAGCGGGGCTGTGAGCGGCTTGCGTTTCAATGAGCGATAGGCGTGTACAAGTAAGAGTAGTGTACTTTCTGTTATTGGTAGGGGCCTCGACCAATGCCAATTCCTTGAATTTGAGCGACAGTATAGGAGGGTTTTTCCATCACAAATGTAGCCAAACCATTGACCACATGCCGCCGTGTCTGATTTGTGCCCACCAGTAATACGATTAAGGTATCTTTCAATTTGATTCTTAGATTCCCGTACCCCCTTAGCTGAGGAAAGGTTTCCCGGAGCTTTGTAGTCATAAACAATATGACCAAAGACTCCATCCGGCCGATCAGCATCAATTTGTGAAAGACCCATGCTTTTCAACGTTTCATTAACGTGAGGATCAAAATCAATATCAAACCCTGTAAGACATTCTTTTAAAATTTGGTTGAATTCGCCTTCGAGTTTTGATTCGGAATGTGTTTTTTTAGCAACATTTTTGATGCGCTTTACATAACCTGAAAGAGACATTAAATTGTTTCCTCGTTTTCTAATCTTTTCTCATTACATTTGCTTTATCAATTAAACGCTCTAGAAGAGCTGATTTCTGCATCAGTAATTATTTCATTACTTCCGGTGCTCTTACTTCCTCGGTACAAAGCTGCCTTCCCAGCCCTCGTCGCAATCGATACCGCTGCATCCGTACCAGCGAAGCTTGCCGTGGTCGGGGCCGTCGCTGTTGTCGATTTCGCTATCGAGGCTGAGGACTTCGGCACGCAGCTTGCGGCCGTGTTTGATAATGCGGGCATCGGTTGATTTTAGAACGGCCGCGAAGACGGCTTCGTCCTTTGCATGAACATAATAGGAATAGTCGGTATATCCGGAGGTACATGAGCGGTAGGCAAAAAAGGGCACGCCGAAGAAAATTAAAAGAGCGATTATGTTTTTCCGGGGGAATTTTTTTTTGGCCTTTTTCTTTTTTTCTTCACTCATTGCACATCTCTCTCGGCTGAAGGTTGCAATTTAGGGGAAGTATAGCCTTCAATGAAAAAGAAATGCAAGGGTTTTAAATTTCAAGGATTATTCACCACAGAGGCACGGAGTGAAAGAGCCTTTTCCGCAGGCGGGAGACGGTCCTGTGGAAAAGGAACCTCAAGGGATTAAGGAAGGTATAAACAATGCCCGGAGAGCTGAGCAGTTTTTTATCTGCCGGTATCTCGCGGCAGATAAAAAGAGGGGGTTTTCTCTGTGCTCTCGGTGTCTCGAGCGAAGCGGGTGGTGAGAAAATTTACGTCTTCAGGCATTCAAAGGCTGTGGCGGTCCAACGGCGGTAGCGGCAGTTGTAGCAGGAACGGGGTTCGTCGCTGACGCACTCGTCTTCATCATCAGCGACAAACATATCGCACTCAAGGGCCGCGCGCTCGGCCAGATGCCGGCTTTCCTGACCCCCGAGGAATTCTTTGTTACCGTTCTTGTTTGTTTTCCAGAGCATAAAACTACCGCATTTACAAGAGACTGTTGGAAAAGGTTCAGATACAAGGCGCGCGAAAGCCTGAGGAGTGAGGCGTACTTGTCGGTACGTCGCAGCGACGAAGGATGAGCGCAACGCCGTAGATGGATGTTTTCCGGCAGTCTCCTTTTAGTAGACCTTAAGTTGCTGCTTCGTACACGTCCTCCAGCAGTCACCCTCCGGATCGTTATACACAAGCAGGGTGGATTTGCCGTCCTGCAAAACCGACTTGACCTTTTTTCCGAGAACAATGGTTTCGTTCTCATTCAGCACATCGCCGTCAAGACTCTTAACCACTTCGACATGGGTTTGCCGCATAATCTCGGCAGGAGTAACCTGATCGCTTTCCGTCTCTATTTTAAAATGCCCCCGGAAGCGGCCGTCGTTCCCGGTAAGGCGCAGGCCCGTTCCGGCCAGCGCTCCGATAACGCCGATGCCGGTGCCGCCGTGCTCTGAAAGGTGAACCCCGATCCGCTCGGCAAGAGCATAGGCTTCTTCTTTGGCGATGACCACCTGCTTGGCCTTTTTACCGAAAGTGATCAAATCGTCGGTTTCACTCAGGCCGTCGAGGGGCACAATGCACAGACCCGGATCTGAGCCGGATGCTGACTCGCGCACCAGGAACTCCCGGGCATGGGCGGTCAGTTCGCCAAGGCGGCTTTCGTCGATTTCCGCCCCGAAGCACATGGCGCTGTTGTGTGAGGTATAGGCGATATCAGGATGTACCAGCATCTGGTGGCGCGTAACCGGTTCACAGGTTCCCCAGCCGTGGTCTTCAATGTCTGCCGCCAGCATGGACGCCAGCTCGCCGGTTCCGCGGCTGTCGATATTGTCGGTATCGTCGATACATACAAGAATTTTCATGGTGCTGCTCCTTCTTCCTTTTTTCAGGCTTTCAGGTCCGGTTCTTTTTCGGTTTCCTGTTTTTACGTTTGTTTTTGGGCTCCCGCATGCCTTTACCGGTCAGAATACGGTTGAGCATCTGGTCGGTCAGATCGTGTTTATAAAAGGTGCTGTAAAAAGCTTTTGTTTCAGTTTCAACATCAATGTCGGGAAACAAATCCGGGTACACGGTTTTGGCGGTCCACAGCATTGCAAGGGGTGTTTCAAGAGAGCCAGGGTGGCCCCAGCGTGAAATACCGATGGGCATTTGGTAGACCTTGCCGCTTTTCACCGCCTTGAGGGCGGCCCATTGACCGCTCTTCAAAATTTTGGCCTTTACTCCCGGTTCATTTACCAGGATCACCTCGGGATTCCACAGCAGGATTTGCTCGATACCGACATGGTTTGTTCCCTCTAAAAAAGACCGTGGCTGCTCAAGGGCCACATTGACGATACCGGTTTTTTCTATCCAGTCGGTCGACAGGGTGTTTCGGCCGGGAGTGCGGTTGGCTTCCACCGTAGACAGGTAGAGGCGGGTGCGCTTCTCCCTGGGGATGGCACCGGCAACAGAATCTACCCGCTCAATACACTTATTGTAATAGTCGTTAAACTGCCGTGCCTGCTCAGCGGCATTGATTGCCGTGCCGATCATTTGAATTGTTTTCTGCTGCCCAGCGATTGAATGGTAATCCACCACCAGGTAGGGCAGGTTAAACAGATCGAATTTTTTGGCTTCGGCTTCGTTGCGGCCGACCTCGCCCGGCACGAATACCACATCGACCCGCGCCTGCAGAAGCTCTTCAATGTTGATGGCTCCCTGGGTTTTTGGCACGATGGCATTACCGATTGAGGGACACATGCGGTTCAGAAGCACGTCCCGCTTCAACCCGTTTGAAACCGCCACGATATCATCTCCACGCCCCAGCATGGCAACCACATGACCGGCAAAGGCATACAGGCAGGCAATGCGCTCTACCCGGTCCGGCACGGTTACGCTGCGGCCAAGGCAGTCGGTAACCGTGGCTGCAGGAGCGCTCGTGCTGAAAAGTGCGGGCACTATCGCCAGAATCAGCAAAAGTTTTGCAGCCCGGCCGACTCGCTGTAGTCCGATAATGGGCATCCCTGTATTACGCATGATATTTAATATCCATCGTGTTGATCGGCAGTATCTGTTTGTGCTCAATGCCGTCGCTTGAATGTGACATAATCCGGGTTTCGATACCGTACAGCATTTCCATTGTATTTTCGGTAAGGGTTTCTCCCGGTGAACCCACGTCCAGGAACCGGCCCTCGTGCAGCAGGGCAACCTGGGTTGCAATGAATTTATTTTCGAAATAGAAAATGTGGTTGGGAAAATGGGTTGCCATTATGATGGACACCCCCGTGTCCCTGACCAGCTCTACAATTTTTTCCAGGATGATCAGCTCGTTTCTGAAGTCGAGATGGGCCGTGGGCTCATCCAGGATAATAACCGGGGTCTCCTGCACCAGGGCCCGGGCAATCATCACCAGTTGGCCTTCGCCCCCACTGAGCCGGGTATAGGGCCGGTTTTGCAGGTGCTGCACCCCTACTGTTTCAAGGGCCGACTCAGCCAGCTCGGCATCGGCCCGCGAGGGAGAGCCGAACACGCCGGTGTAGGCGGCACGGCCCATGAGCACAATCTCCTTCACCGTGTAGGGAAAGGTGCGCTCGTGGGTCTGGGGCACGTAGGCAAGGTGGTGCGCGATGCGGCCGGACCGCAACGTGCTTATGTCCTGCCCGTTGATGGTGATGCTTCCTTCCCGCAGCCGGTGGGTTCCCAGGATACAGTCGAGCAGGGTTGTTTTGCCGCACCCGTTGGGGCCCAGCAAGCAAAATATTTCGCCTTTGCTGACGGTAAATGATAGGTCCCGAAAGATGTCTGTTCCGTCGTAGCCGAACCGGGCGTTTTCTATCTGCACCAGCGCCATGTTACCATCCGCCTCCTTTGGTCTTTTTCAGTAAATATACAAAAAACGGTCCGCCCACCAGGGCCGTTAAGATCCCCAGCGGAATTTCCGAGCCGGTCAGTATGCGGCCCAGGTTGTCTACCAGGATCAGAAAGCAGGCCCCCAGCGATATGCTGACCGGAATTAAAACCGTATTGTTGTTGCCCACCAGCATGCGGCCGATATGGGGAATAACCAGACCCACCCAGCCGATAACACCGCTCACGCACACGGCCCCGGCCGTTGCAAGCGTTGCGCAGAACACCACAAAGCCTTTGGTCCAGGTGGTGTTGATGCCAAGGGCATGGGCCTCCTTGTCGCCCATGGAAAGTACATTTATGCGCCACCGGATACCCAGCAGCCCGGCCATGCCCAGCAGCATGGGAATGCCCGCAAACTGGATGTCGCGGTACCCGGCCGAAGCCAGGCTGCCCATGAGCCAGAACACGATGGTGGGCAGCTGCTCGTAGGGGTCGGCCACGTATTTTGTAAAGGACACCAGGGCCGAAAACACCGACGAAACGATTACCCCGCCCAGCACCAGCATGATGGCGGGCGTTTTTTTATATACCCGCCCGATCATGTAGCTTAAAAACACGGCCAGCATGCCGAACCCCAGGGCACAGGGATAGGTGGCCGCCATGTTGTTAAAAAGCAGAATGGCAAGGGCTGCGCCGAATCCTGCCCCGGAGCTTACCCCCAGGATACCCGAGCTTACCAGGGGGTTTCTGAACAGCCCCTGGAAGGCCGCGCCGCTCACCGCCAGGCTCCCGCCCACCAAGGCACCCAGCAGCGCCCGGGGCATACGGATGTCCCAGACAATGGTCCGGTACATCTCGGATATCTGGTCGCCGCCGCTGAACTTACCCAGCAGCACCCCCGGGATTGCCGATATGGGCAGGGGGTATCTGCCCAGGCACAGTGAAAGAACAATGCACAGCACCGGGGCCAGGACAAGTACAGAATAGGTAACGATTTTTTTCCAACTGGGGCCGGCGCTCATATATCCGGTTCAACTCTCCCGGGAAAAGTTTGCAAAACAAAAGCGTCATGCGTGTGCCGAAAAAAACGCTTCTTTTTTGAGATCCACAGTAGTTAAGTGAAAATACTAACGAATAATCATAATAATATACCCTAAAACACCATAAATTACAAGAATCGCTTATTGTTTGTTGATTTTCCAGGTGGTTAGGGAGGGGCTTTTGGGGCGGCTAAAACGCCTTATAACGTCCGGTAAATGCTCTTTTCAGAGGATGTACGGTAAATGTTCAGACATACGGTGTGCGGTATTCGAGGCAATAATTCAAGGTTAAAGCTGTTCAAACTATTTTATTGCTGCTCAGAGGAGGGCGGAAAGCGTTCAGATTCAAGGCGCGCGAAAGCCTTTGGAATGAGGCGTACTTGTTTGTACGCCGCAGTGACAAAGGGTGAACGCAACGCAGAAGATGGATGCTTTCCGCCCTCCTCCTACCCGGAAAAAATTTGTTTGTTAAGGGTGTGGTATTCACTAAACGAAACCCCCATGCTGAGCCGAATATTAATAACGGCTGTCAGGACCGTGGCACTGAAGATGGCCAGCATAATGGCTATCTGGTACTTGATGGCAACAACGGGGAGACTGCCGCCCAGGATCTGACCGGTCATCATGCCCGGCAGCGACACTAGGCCCAGGGTGGTCATGGTTGCGATGGTGGGAGCAAAGGCCGCTTTGGCCGCCTCGCGCATATAGGGCGCAACCGCCTCTTTCAGGGTTGCGCCCATGAGCAGGTAGGATAAAAACTCTTTTTCGTTTTTCCTGATGGAACTGTAAAAGCGCTCAAGGGATATAACATTGGCGCGCAGGCAGTTGCCCAGCACCATGCCGGTTATGGGGATGATGTAGCGGGCATCGTAAAAGGGCTGAGGCTGAACCGTAATGAACACCATAAAAAACACCACCACCAGGGTGCCGATAGCAACACCTGCAAACAGGGGCAGAAAAAACACCCGCACCCGCAGGCCGCTGCTGTTAATGATACTGCTGTTGGCAACCAGCAGCATAACCAGCACCCAGGCAAAGTTGAGCCAGATGCTGTTTACGCGGAACAGAAACTCCAGGTACAGGGCCACCAGCACCAGTTGCACGGTCATGCGGGAAACAGCTATAATCGTTGTCTTTACCACGGGTATTTTCAAATAGTAGCAGATGGCAATTGGCAGAAGCAGCAGGCCGAACATGGTAAGCATCAGGGGATAGCTGATATCTATAGTCTGCATGGGTCAAACCTTTCTTTCAGCGAACCATTTCGGAATAGTCGGGCCGTTCCACCGGCCCCGTAACCGCGCCCTGCGCGACCCGGTAAAACGAGGTGCACATCTTGAGCCAGTCGGGGTCGTGGGAGACCGACAGCAGCGTAAAGGGTGACGAGCCGAACAACTCCAGCACCGCGGCTTTGCTTTCCGGGTCCAGGTTGGCGGTGATTTCATCCAGGATAAAAACCTGTTTGTTCTGCAAAAGCTCCCGGGCTATGGCCACACGCTGTTTCTCGCCGCCGGAAAGAACTTCCGACTCTTTTTCAAGAAGACCCGGCTCCAGGTGCAGGCGCGAAAGGATTCGCTCTATGGTCTCGCGGGCCGGGCGGCCGGACCGGTTGGCTTTAAAGGTAAAGGGCAGCAGCAGAGCATCCTCAACCCGGTCGGCACCCATAACCGGCTGCTGGCTGATATAGGAAACCGCCCGGCGCAGCTCGTGCACGGTGCTGCCCGTAACGGGGTTGCCTGAAAACAGAATGGTTCCTGCGGCAGGGCGGAACGCGCCGATGAGGGTAGTCAGAATGGTGGTTTTTCCGGCACCCGACTTGCCGAAAAAAACGGCCCGTTCCTGCGGGGCTATTGAGAAGGAAACGCCATTGAGTATGGTCTGGCCGTTTTCCCTGACCGTTACGTTGTCAAATGTGATCATTGGGACCTCTCTCCTGCTGTATGCAACTATAGAGGAGATACTTTAAACGAGTCAACAAAAAAGAAAACACCCGGGCCCCTGAAAGGGCTCGGGTGAGTGTTTTCATAGTATGCCTTATGCCTTCGGAATTGGTTTCTAAAAGGATTTCCCCTTAATTAGTTACGGGCTCTTCTTAATCCCATTGCAACGCAGCCGAGTGCCACGATTTCAAGAGGAAATGAGGGTCGACATGTTTGAGTCCCGGCTTGCCGGGGCGAGTTTGTTGACCCGCCGACTGAAATCGTGTCGCGAGGGTATCCCGCCGGAGGCGGGACAAGTTGCAGGGCGCCTTTTCTTTTCCCCCTTTTCTTTGGAGCGAGCAAAGAAAAGGGGTGGAAGGCGCGTAGCGTCTTTTAAAAACGTTTATAGCTGTTCGGGGCATCCGTATTTACATTTTACATGTCTACTTAACTTGTATACCGGCCTGTTTAAGCAACCAGCCGGACTTCAGCCCAACCTCCACAAAAGTCAGGGGCATCTTCAGTCCGGGACCGGCCTGTGTTTTGAGCTCGGACAGGAAGGCTGCGGCTGCATCAACTGCACTGCGGCTTACGGTTGCCTGTCCCGTTGCCAGAAGCTCGGTAAACAAGCCGCGCTGATTCTTTACAAGGCCTTGCAGCCCGCTTTTCAGCTCCGGGTTTGCTGAAACAATCTTTGCCATCTCACGGGCATGCCTGTAGAAAAGCCCAACCATGTCAAACCCGTTGCTGTTGCTCAGGCGGGAGTCGCGCAAGCTTCGAAGAAGGGTCAGATCATTTTCGTTTTCAAGGGCGGCCTCAAAGGGACAGTCTGCGGTGCCGTTGTCGTTTCCGCCGCCTTCCGGCTCATACATAAGAATTGTTCCCTTGTCGCCCACGGCAAAGCCCTTGCCGCCTGCCACACCGTCTATGTCGTGCAGGTCAACCGAGACGCCCACATCAAGCAGTTCCCAGGCAATGCCGTCGTACTCCAGGATTTGACCCGAAAAACCCGCCGCAAAAATACTGTCTGAGGAAATCGCCCACATGCTCATAATCGTATCAATGGCGGGGTTTGTAACCAGGTTCCAGGTTTCGCTCACGGCATCGTACTCCACAACCGTACCGTCATCGCCTACGGCTATGCGGGTATCTGCACCGTCGGTCCAGACGGCCTTCAGCCGCGGGGTGACGTTTGTGAGCTCACCGGACCAGGCAGTGCCGTCGTAATGAACGATAAAGCCGTTACCTGTTCCATCGCCGCCGCTGGGCCCGCCCACGGCATAGACATCGCTGCCGGAAGCACCGTAAATTCCCTGTATGGTATCGTCGGTGGCACTTTCCATAACCGACCACGTTGTGCCGTCAAAGTGCAGCATAGTACCGCTATCTCCGCCAGCAAAAATATTATCTGCTGCGGTTCCCCACACGGTCCGCAGACGCTTGTCGGTGCCGCTGTCAAGCTCAGTCCATTCACTGCCGTCATATTTGAAAATCCGGCCTTTGTCGGCCGAGATATAGGCCAGGTTTTCCGAAATCCAGAAGGCCCCGTAGAGCCGCTTGTCGGTAAACTGCTCAACGCTTTCCCAGGTGGTACCGTCATACATAACAACCGCACCGTTGTCGCCCACGGCCAGAATGCGATTGTCGGAATAGGCGGCAACACCGCGCAGCTTATCGAGGGTGGGAACATCCGGCATTATCGACCAGCCGCCAAAAGCCGCAGTGGAAAAAAGAAGTATTACTGCGGCGGCGATTACGCTTGCTGCTCTTGTCTTTTTTTTCTGCATGGTATTTTTCCTTTCCTGTTAAAAGGCTACAAATCAAGCCGTTCGCTCAAGGGCCATACCGGATAGAAGGGCGGCTTACCGCCGTTTTCCTCTATGCCGAATTCCAGCATAAACTTCTGGATCTCCTCGGACAGCAGAAAGTCCGACAGGGCCTGGGCGCCTTCGTAATTGGTGTTGGGAAACACGGCGGGGTTTGCTTCCATGAGTACATAGGTACGCCGCATGCGGGGATCATCGCCCACCATGATCTGCATGTTCCCTGCTTTTACCTTGCGGTAGGTAATGGGCATACGCCCGAAAATAATATAGCCGTTCACCGACTCTGCAAACGAGAGTTTCTGCATATGGTTTTTAGCCTCACATTTAACCACCCAGTCGCCGTTGGGCTTCACGCCCGAAAGCCGCCAGAGCGATTTGCCCAGCTCCCGGGGCCCGTTGCCGCGGTTGTCGACAAAGATCGATTTGGTATCGGCTATGCGCACCAGGGCCTCCACCCCGCTTTTCATGCCCTTGATGCCGGCCGGATCTGAGGCCGGGCCGGCAATGATCAGGTCGTTACGCGACCACGGGCGCATATTGATGCCGTATCCGTCGGCCACCAGGTTGGTGGTGATGTCGCCGGCATGCATGGTCAGGAAATCGGCCTTGCCCCGCCGGAAAGGCTTGGAGATTTTAACCCGCGGGCCGGTTTTAATCATCTTCACGGTATAGTCGGTTTTGGCCTCAAACCGTTTAGCGAGCTCCGGCCACAGCCCCACCAGGGTCAGCCCGCCGATCACACAGACCCGCACGGTTTTAGGGTCCTTGCCCGCGCCGTTGCGGCCCTGGGCAAAACACGGACTGCTCAGCGCCAAAATCACAATGGCGGTTATAAACAATGCTGTTTTTCTGTTACCAAGACATATTCTGGTCATATCTGTTTTGCCTCCCTAATGTGTAATGCCCAAATTCAAAATTTATATAGTAAAATCAACTGTTTGTCAAATTTTACGGTTATTTCGGGTAATCCCTGGTAATAATAAGCAATATATGGTGATTTTGCCTCCTGTGGCCGATGCTCCGGCCCGGGCATATGGTTCAATTTTGTGGCTGGACATTTGCGGCGTTCATAGTGTATTCTTTCTTCTCGTGAAACAGCACCCATATCGTCAACAGCCCGGGGGGATTTCACCATGACCAAAGAGATGATGAGCACAAAGGAAGTTGCCGAATACCTGAACATAAACGAAAAACAGGTCTATAAGCTCATTAAAGAACGGAGCATACCGGCAACCAGGATAACCGGCAAGTGGACCTTTCCCAAAAAGCTGGTCGACGACTGGATAATCAACAACACCAATGTGCACCCCGGCACTAAAGGCGCCCCCCGCCTTGAGCAGCACATCGTGGTGATGGGCAGCAACGACTTCAGCCTGGAGCTGCTCTCCCAGGAGTTGAACCATAAGCACCCCGAATACAGCATGTCGCTTTCAAACGTGGGAAGCCTCGAGGGCCTCATAGCCCTGGGCCGCGGTATCTGCCACATGGCCAGCTGCCACCTGCTGGACCCCGAAACCGGTACCTATAACCTTACCTACATACCGAAACACATTCCCGAAGAGGAGGTGACCGTCATTAACCTGGCGCACCGCGACGTGGGGCTCATCATTAAAAAAGGCAACCCGCTGAATATTTCGGGCATCGACGATTTACAAAACCCCGAAATAAAAATCATCAACCGCCAGAAAGGCTCCGGCACCCGCACGCTTCTGGACCGGCAGTTGCAGCAAAAGGGCATTGCCCCCGAGCAGGTTCAGGGCTACGAGCGGGAGGTGTCCACCCACGCCGAAGCAGCAATTGCAGTTCTGGGCGAAACGGCCGATGCATCGGTCGGCATCCTGCCCGCGGCCAAAATGCTGGGTCTTGATTTTATTCACCTGACAAAAGAGCGCTACGACCTGGTTGTACCGGTCAAGAACCTTTCGGCCGGACCGGTCAAGGCCCTGCTGCAGATACTGCCCTCCAGGGAGTTTAAAGAAAAAATCGGCCGCATGGGCGGGTACGACACCGAAAATACCGGCCAGATCATGACCGGTTAGTCCTATCCCAATTGTTCCCATCACCGGTAAGCCGAAAGATGCCCTGCTTGCTAAACACGTATATACCGGAGGAATAAAAGTTGATGAACACGAACGGCTCATATGATCAGAACATTCCGAAACGGCTCTGGGGATATCGCTGGACCATACTGTTTGTTATCTGGCTGCTGTATATTATTAATTATTTCGACCGCATCAGCGTCCTTATCTTCCTGCCCTACATCCAGAAGGACCTTAATTTAACCCCGGTTGAGGTCGGCTGGCTGGGCTCTATCTTTTTCTTCGGTTATGCGGTTGCCCAGCTCTCATCGGGATTCCTTTCGGATAAAATCGGGCCGAAGAAAACCATGAACATCGCCATCTGGGTGTTTACCGCCGTTACGTTTCTTACCGGCTTTGTACGGTCGTTCTGGCAGTTTATCCTTCTTCGTATCGGCCTTGCCCTGGGCGAGGGGCACCATTATGTACCGGCCGTGCGTACCATTGCCAACTGGTTTCCCCGGAACGAAAAGGGGCGGGCCAACGGATACTTTACCACTACCTGGGCTTTCGGCCCCGCAGTTATCCCCATTATCGTCACCTGGCTTTCGGCCGATGTCTTCGGCGGCGCATGGCGCCCCGTGTTTTTTGTGCTGGCAATACCCGGCCTTCTGGGAATATATATTCTGCAAAAATATATGGCCGACTCCCCGGGCCAGATACTTAAAAAAGGGAAGATGTCGCAGGAAGAGTACGACCTGATAACCTCGTCGGTGGGAGAGGGGGCGGAAGTTCACGGGAAAAAGTACTCCACGAAAATCTTTTCTTCGGACATTCAGTACTATTTGTTTACCCTGAACTTTTTTATCCTGCTCATGATTTACTGGGGCATGACCACCTGGATCAGCACCTTCCTGGTGAAGCAGCACGGTATGGACATCAAGACCATGGGTTTTTACGCTGCCATGCCCTATCTTGTTGCAGGCATCGCCATGTGGCTGGGCGGTTTTATTGCCGACAAAGTGTTCCAGGGGCGGATGAAGGTTGTTACCATCATCGGCTTCCTGGGCTGTATTCCCGTGCTGTATTTTATCGGCCAGGTGCCCAGGGGCCAGACCGGCCTCCTGCTTTTATGCCTGGCGCTTGGCGGCTTTTTCGTCAACTTCCCCTGGGGTGTCATGCAGGCCTTTCCATCCATGCGGTATCCCAAAGAGGTGGTGGGCCGGGCAATGGGCATCACCAATGGTGTCGGTCAGTTCGGCTCCTTTATTTCACCCCTGATTTCCGGGTACCTGGTTATTACCCTGCAGGATGGGTCCTATGATTTCGGTAACGTGTTTATCTTCTGGTCGTTGCTGGCGGTCTTTGCGGCGTTTTACACCTTCTTCCTGAAAGAAACCCCGGTTGACAGCTCAGCCTATGAGGTGGAAGGAGAGTAGTCGGTGTTGGTAATGAGCAGTTATCCCCGCCCGGTAAAACGCAGGTATGCCCGGGTAAGAGTGTGGGTAGCCCCCAGCGCACAAACGCCCAGTAGACAGGCCGTAAGGGAGCTGCTCTCCCGGTAGCCGAAAGCAAGCATGCCCCATCCTATCACCACCCACTGAATGAAATAAAAAGCCGTGACGTTTTTGCTCCACAGGCACAGCAGCCGAAAGGCCGCGTTAGGGACACCGCGTTCTGCAATCCACCGGCAGGCGGGCAGCCACATAAAGACAAACCCCAGGCATACCAGGTGCACCGCCGGGCCGCTACGATAGTAATCTCCGGTAACGAAAATCCGATTGGAAACAAACAGCCACAAAAGCCCTCCGGCCACAACCATAACAATGCCGGAAGCGGCCCATTTTTTCATCAAGCTGCCCGTGTCGCTCCCATCAAGGAAACTCCGGCCGCAGAACAGTCCCACCAGCGGATACAGCAGCCAGGGAAAAAGGGGAAACCAGACCAGATCTCCCGTTCCCCACAGGAGATCTGCTGCCGGGCTCGCCCTCAGCAGATCCCAGGCAAGGGGAGAGAGCACAGCTATTGCGGCGGCCGCCCCCAGCCACACACACCGCCAGGGAATCCAGCGCCGTACCAGCGCCAGCACAATCAGCGACAGCCCCGCCATTTGCAGGATATCAACAGCCAGAAAAAGGTCTAAGAGCTTTTCCCCTTCCTGCAGCACAGCGCCTTCGGCCTTGGCAATGAGCGCCGGTACACAGAACCGGAATATATTGAGCGTATACCCCAGGGCTATCAGTGATAGCCCCCGGTAAATGCCCTGTTTAAGGTTGTGTTTTTGGCTGTGCTTTTGCGAACCGGCAAACAGGATGCCCATGATGAGCATAAAAACCGGGGCGGCCGGGGCGGTCCCCAGCAGTACGACCGTAAAACCCAGAAGAGATTCCTCACCGGCGCCTGCATCATATATAATCATGGCATGCTGCATGACCATAAAGAAAACGGCCAGGCCGCGGGCAAGGTCAAGGAAAAGGATACGCTGCCTTGGGGTACTCCTCTTTTTTTCCGGACTGTCTTTTGTCGGGGCCGTCACGTGTCGCTAATTTTCTTTGTGAGGTGTTTACTTCCGGGTGGTTCTTTATTGTTCCCTGTGTATCATATGGTGTGAGGGGCTGTAAACTACTTTGACGAAGGATAAACACCATACCGATAATCGGGGAAAAGCCTGAGGAGTGAGGCGTACTTGGTTGTCCGTCGCAGCGACGAGGGATGAGCGCAACGCCGTAGATGGGCATTATCCGCCTGTCTCTTACCCTTTGTAGATAATTGTACCCACCTGCTTCCCCTTCAGCGCAGCGGTAATGTTGCCCTCCTCGAGGCCGTTGATGATCTGGACCTTCTCGATAACGTCGCTGTTCTGTATGATCTCGAGGCAGGGCCGCTCAATGACCACGTCTTCCAGGTCGCGCTCCATGAGTTCTCTGGCGCTGATTTCAGGGATAAATTCGGCCTTGGGGTTTTTCTTGGGATCGTCGGTATACAGGCCCTTTTCATCTTTAATGAAGATGCAGGTGCGGGCGCCGGTGAGGTCGGCCAGGAGAATTGTGCCGACGTCGGTACGGTGAATGGGGATGTGGCCCCTGGCCGGGGGCAGGGCAAACAGATCGTAGGGGGGCATGCCGTGGGTAACCGGGATGCAGCCCTGTGAATAGTAGTTGGGCAGCTTGACCAGGTCGCCGTGCTCGATCTGGACACCGCCCCAGGGCCCCAGCAGGGTGGCAACCAGCAGCGCGTTCTGCTCCGAGATGGTGCTGCCGAACTTGGCAATGACGCCGGTGGGCATGCCCAGCTCCAGCCCGATGGTGTAAATGTGCCGCGAGCGGGTACCGCCGCCGGTGGTTAACAGCATTTTATGCTTTTCCCTGTTGGCGGAAATTTCTTTGATGATCTGCGGCAGCGCCTTGGCGCCGCGGTCGCAGATGGACTGTCCGCCAACCTTCAGGATATTGATATCCGGAAACAGTTTTTCCTGGGGTACCTGTTCAATCGTATCGAGAAACTCTTTACCCACCAGGCTTTCGCCCATCAGCTTGCTTTTGATATGCAGCCTGCGGCCGTCCTTTTCGCGTACCAGGGACATGCTCAAACTCCTGTGTCGGAATTAGATTTATAAGCGTGTGAATTAACAGCTATCGGTTATAACAGGTTCGCCCGAAAAAAAGGAGTATTGTTACGAAGAAACCGTCTCAATACTCCCGGCTACCTTTCTCTTATACCTCAACTTCGTCTTCACCGCCCTTTATTTTACTGTCTACCTTCAGCTCCACCAGCTCGGCACCCACGGCAGAGGCAATCTGGTCCAGTTCCTGTTTGCGCACATGCTTGGCATAGAGCTTCATGTCGAGGCCGGATACCGCAACCAGTTTATAGCGTGGGGCTTTTTTGCCGCCGCCGACTTTGGTCCGTTCGCGATAAAAGATTTTTGCCGCCATGGTAACTTCCTCCCTGCTGAATTGTGAATCGATTGCCCGGCCTGTCCGGGAACAACACTACAACGGTTTTATACGTATTAAGTATACTTATATCTATGGGATTTCAAGCAAATACCTTTAGAAAAAAACTGTTTTTTCTGAAGGTAATTTAAAGGGTTGCTTTGTCAGGGGCTATTCTCGGTTACTACAGGTCGGAATTTGTCGTTTCAGGTAATACTAATAATTATAAACCCTGCACCACGCTAGGGTGCTACCGGGGAATGTTTCCCGGACGAAAGGTCATCGTCCCGTGATGCTTAAGGCTTGACAAGTACCCGTTTGTTTCCTAGAGTCAAATCACTGGATTTTGTTTTATTTAATAGTTTGATAGTGAGGATGTGCGTTATGGAAATACAAAAAATCAAGCTCGGGATTATCGGCGGCGGCAACATGGCCCAAAACATCCTGCGCGGCATTTTGAGCGCGGGGCTCCTGAAGCCGGACCAGGTTGTGGTGTCCGATATCAGCCCGGACAGGCTCTCGGAATTGAAAGAAACATTCAAGGTAAAAACAACCCTTGATAACCACGAGCTGGTCAAGGGTTCGGACGTTGTGGTTCTGGCGGTAAAACCCCAGAACATGAAAGGGCTGCTGGATGAAATTAAAACCGTTTCCAGCCCGGAAAAACTGTATCTCTCGATTGCGGCGGGTATTAAAGCCGAGGCCCTGGCTGCCGGGCTCGATAAAAAGGGCCGCATTATCCGCATCATGCCCAATGTGGCCGCCAAGGTTCTGGAAAGCGCTTCGGCCCTGAGCCGGGGCCCGGGGGCTACCCAGGACGACCTGAAGCTTGCCAAACAACTTTTTGAAGCCATCGGCAAGACCGTTGTGGTTACGGAAGAGCTTATGGACGCGGTTACGGGCCTGAGCGGCAGCGGCCCGGCTTATATCTTCCAGATTATCGAGGCCATGGCCGATGCCGGCGTAAAGGCGGGCCTGCCACGGGCCACCGCTTTGGATCTTGCGGCCCAGACCTGTTACGGGGCCGCCAAGCTGGTGCTTGCAACCGGCGAGCACCCGGGCGTGCTGAAAGACCAGGTTACCTCTCCGGCCGGGACCACCATTGCCGGAATCAAGGCCCTGGAACAGGGCAGCCTGCGGGGCACTCTCATGGAAGCGGTTGAAGCCGCGGTTGAACGGTCGAAGGAGCTGGGTAAGTAACCAACCCCCTTTGTTTTAAAAATTTAAAGGCGGCCTGCGCAAGCGGGCCGCCTTTTTAAATTTGTTCATAACTGAAATCTACCAGTAAAACCACCGGGGTGAAAGAATGTTGGAGAGCGTCCAGATACAAGGCGCGCTTTATTCTGAGGAGTGAGGCGTACTTGGTTGTACGCTGCAGCGACGAAGGATGAGCGCAACGCCGTAGATGGGCGTTATCCGGCATTCTTAATATAGAACTTCTTCTCGTTCAACAAGATAAAATACTGTTCTGCTCCCTCTTCTTCCTCAATATAGGGCATCAGTTTGTTCCAGGCAGAGCGCAACAGGCGGGCCGGAAAGGAGCCGTCTTTTACCCGGCAGTAGGGTACGTTTTCCGCACCGATATGGAGGGTCTCCAGGGCGAAGCGTTCTTCGGTGCCGTCGTTCAACCGGGCGACAAAACAGCTTTCCCCTTTTACGGCCGTCTCGGAAAACCAGACGCTTGCAACCACAAAGGGGGTGTCTTCCACTTCGAGGGGGCAGGTCTCTTCACCGATGCGCAGGATATATCCGCCACCGTCTTCCAGGGGTTCGATGCTTTCATTGAAAAGGCGAAAGATCGTTTCGTTGATGATGGGCAGGTCGTTATAAAACCAGTTGCCCTCCTTGTCGATGCGGATGACACCCTGGTTTATAATCTTTTCCGGTTCCACAACAGCCTCCGTGGTGTTTCAACTATACAGAGGAGAACAGCTTGGTGTTTATTTTGGTTTCGAAGTCGGTTTTCAGGTTCTGCAAAAACTGTTCGAAAATTTCCTGCTGTTTTTTCTGAACGATGGTCCGGGAGATGCTTTCCTTCTGCTTTTCGTAGTCGGACTCTTCAGGAATTTCGCGCTTGATCTGCTTGAAGAGAACGATACCCTTGGTAACATCATACACCCCGGGGCCGAACGTATCGGGCTGCTCAATGGCGAATGCCGCGTCTTTAATGTCCTGGGCCTTTCCGATGCCTTTGATGTAGTCTCCCTGGCGTTTGAAATTCGTTTCCTTGATCTCGCGGGCCGGTTTTTTCTCCAGGCTCTTCCATTGCAGGGAGCCGTCTTGCAGCTGGGTGAGTTTTTCTTCGGCGTCTTTGCGGGCCAGTTCCCGGCGCCGTTCTTTACCGAGGTCGCGGTTCACCGCCAGGCGGACCTTGTCGAGTTCCGGAATGTGGGAGTCTTTCCGCTCTATAAGTTTAAGCAGTATATATTTTTCCTTTACCGCGAAGGCCGGGGAGATTTCACCCACGTTAAGTGCAAAGGCTTCTTTTGAAAACTGCTCTTTGCCCGGCAGGTCTTCCGGAGACTGCCCGTAGGAAAAAAGACCGGAGGTTTTGATCTTGAACCCGTTTTTGTCGGCATAACCTTCCAGATCGCGGCTTTTGAACAGCCGGTTAAAAGCCCGCTTGGCTTCCCGCCGGATGGTCTCCAGAGTTTTATCTTTTCGGATGTCTTGCTCAATTTTATTTTTCACTTCAGCCAGCGCTTTGGTATGGGCCTCTTTTACGTCTTCCACCCGGATAATATGAAAACCGAACTGGGTTTTGACCAGAGAACTGGTTTCGCCGGGCTTCATGGAAAAGGCGGCTTCTTCAAAAGGCTTTGCCATCTCTCCGCGCATGAAATAACCCACATCGCCCCCGTTTTTGGCGGTTCCCTCGTCTTCGGAATGCTTTTCAGCCAGCTTTGCAAAATCACCGCCCTGGTTGATTTTTTCCAGAACCTGCAGCGCCTTTTTCTCAACCGCTTCCTGCTTCTCGGCCGTATCTTTCTTGTTAACCGTAAAGAGGATGTGACGCGCTTTTACTTTCTTGGGCACAAAAAACTCTTCCGGGTCTTCTTCATAGTACTGCTGTATTTCTTTGTCGGTAACGGTTATTTTATTTTTAAACACCTTGTCTTCGAACACGATATACTGTACGTTGACGTTTTCGGGCACCCGGTAGTTTTCCTTGTTTTTATCATAATAAGCAGCGGCCTCGTCGTCCGTTATCTCTATCTTTCCCTTGATCTTTTCCGGGTCGATAATAACATATTCGATGGAGATTTTTTCGTTTTCAAGGTTGAAGGCGTCGCGGATTTCCCGGTCCGAAACCTTTACCGCGTTTTTCACCGTGTTTTCAAGAGCGCGCAGGGTCAGCTCTTTTTCCTGGTCTTTTTCATAATCCGCGGCCGAAAGACCATTGGCGCCCAGCAGGCGGTTGTAGCGGAGCTCGCTGAAGTGCCCCTCTTCCTGAAAAGCCGGGTTGGCCATGATGTTTTTTTGAATTTCCTCGTTGGTGACCCGGATATTACGGCGCTCGGCTTCTTGCAGCAGGACCTCCCGGTCCAGCAACTGCTCGAGCACCTGCTGTTTCAGGCCCATTTTTTCGATCATTTCATCGGAAAGGCGGTTTTTGTACACCTGGCTGTAAAACTGCAGCATATTTTGATAGGCGTTGGAATACTCCGCCATGGATATGGTGCGTTCTCCCACCGTGGCCACCACCGTATCTCTGTCGGATTTTTCAAGGTCGCTGAATCCGTAAAAAAAGACAAAAACGATCACGATTATGGCAAAGAGAATTTTTATGATCCAGGAACTGGCATTTTTTCTCATATACGTCAACATTTTGCTTCTCCTAATACTTCTGATTTCTAACCAACAGGCTTGTGAAAACGGGATTTTTAAGTGCTCCATGGTAATAAAATATTTCAAAATTATCAAGCTTTATTATTATTTTACTTGAACTTATTTTGTTTGTCTGGTATTAGCCCTTTAATACATTGAACAGAAATCCATGCCCCGGGGGCATGCTGCCGGACTGCTCTTTTTGGGAGCCGGGTTCATGATATTTTCACTATAAATTCTTGTGTTGAGGAGAAGGGTATGTTTTTCGACAAAGTCTGGGGTTTACTCTCAAACGACCTGGCCATAGACCTGGGAACGGCTTCTACACTCGTGTATGTAAAGGGGAAGGGAATTGTTGCCAATGAGCCTTCAGTTGTTGCCATCAGAAAAGACCTGGGCGGCAAAAAGATTCTTGCCGTGGGAAACGAGGCCAAAAAGATGCTCGGCCGCACCCCTGCCAACATCACCGCTATCCGGCCCATGAAAGACGGTGTTATCGCAGACTTTGACGTTACCGAAGCCATGCTCAAACACTTTATCCAGATCGTTCATAAAAGAAAAAGCTTTATCCGGCCCCGCATTATCGTCTCGGTTCCGTCGGGTATCACCCCGGTTGAAAAAAGGGCGGTCAAGGAATCGGCCGAACTGGCCGGCGCCCGCGAGATATATCTGATTGAAGAGCCCATGGCGGCCGCCATCGGGGCCGGCCTGCCGGTCAGCGAGCCGGTGGGCAGCATGATCGTAGACATCGGCGGCGGCACCACAGAGGTTGCCGTTATCTCTTTGTCGGGCATTGTGTACAGCCAGTCGGTCCGCACCGCCGGGGACAAAATGGATGAAGCCATCGTGCAGTATGTAAAAAAGAAATACAACCTGCTCATCGGGGACCGCACCGCCGAGCTGATAAAAATCACCATCGGTACCGCGTATCCGGAGAAGGAAATCAAGACCGTAGACGTTAAGGGCCGGGATATGGTTTCGGGTATTCCCAAAACCCTGGAAATAAGCTCCGAGGAGATTATGGAAGCCATTGCCGAGCCGGTGAACACTATCGTAGAAGCTGTTAAAATCGGGCTGGAACGGACTCCGCCGGAACTGGCGTCGGATATTGTCGATCGCGGTATTGTGCTTGCCGGCGGCGGGGCGTTGTTGAAAAATCTCGATAAAATGCTTCGTGAAGAAACGGGCCTGCCCATAATCGTTGCCGAAAGCCCGCTCACGGCGGTCGTTTTGGGGTCCGGCAAGGCGCTTGATGAACTTGACTTGCTCAAGGACGTGGCCTTCGACTGAGGTTTGCGGTAAACAATGCTGCAGTTTTTTTTAAAAAGAAAACGGTTTTTTTTTCTGCTGTTACTGCTCTTTATCGGATTAACCTTTCTGGCCAAAGATGTAGAGAAAAAAAAACAGTATAATTTCTTCGATAACATCCTGCTGACCGTTTTCGCCTTTCCGCTGAACGTAACCACCCAAAGCATCAACAACGCCATCTACATCTGGGACCACTACGTCTACCTGGTAAACGTAAAAGCTGAAAACACCCGGCTGACCAAAAAGACCGAAAAGCTCGAAATTGAAAACCAGCTCCTCCGCGAAGAGGCGATAGAAAACCAGCGCCTGCGAACCCTGCTCTCCTTTAAACAAAAACTGGCCTATAAAATTCTGCCCGCTGAGATCATCGGTCGCGACCCGTCCAGCTGGTTCAAGACCATCCTGATCGACAAAGGAAAGCTCGACGGCGTACTGCGGGGTTCCGGGGTCATAACGCCCCAGGGTGTGGTGGGCAAGGTGATCAATGTCGCCCTGACAACCTCCAAGGTGTTGCTCATTACCGACGTCAACAGCTCGGTGGACACGGTTGTGAAAAGAACCCGGTCCAGTGGTATCCTTGAGGGCTACGGCGAAAACAGCTGCATCCTCAGTTATGTCATGAAAACGGAACAGCTGCTTGCAGACGATACCATCGTGACCTCAGGCCTCAACGGGGTGTATCCCAAGGGTATTCTGGTCGGCAAAATACACAACCTTTCAAGTGAAAAGAGCGGTTTTTTTCAGTTTGTTGAAGTAAAGCCGTCTGTTGATTTTTCAAAACTCAATGAAGTCTTGATTGTTCTCAAGGAAAAACCGGCGGAAACAAAAAATGGTTCTTAAAAGAGTCCTTTTAATACTGTTTATCTGGATGCTGTATTTTTTCCAGAACCACGTGTTTTTACCCTTCGGTAAGACCGGCATTCGCCCCGACCTGCTGTTGTGTTTTGTCATTTACACCGGGGTCATCTTCACGTTTTGCCGGGGCGGTATTATCTGCTTTGTGACCGGTTATGTGCTGGAAGTTCTTTCCGGAGCCAACAGCGGTTTATATATTATTATTTACCTGAATATCTTTATCACCATTAAGCTGCTGAAGCGGTATTTTAACTTCGATACCGTACCTGAACTTCTTTTTCTAATGTGTGTCTGTGTTGTGGTTAAGTTTCTGGTTATTCTGTTTTGTTTTTCTTTTATTTACGAGAGCTCCTATTTTGTGGTACGGCAAATATACGTACCGGAAACGCTCTATACCGTTATTCTGTTTCCCGTTGTGTTTTCAATATTGTGCAAACTCTACAAGGACCCGAGAAAAATACCCCAACCCTATGCGATTTTAAGCAATGTCCGTAGAATTTAATGACATTATTTTAGAAAAAAATCTGAACCGAAAAATACGGTTCTCTGTTTTTTTCGTTACCCTGATATTTCTCTTTATCTTTTCCCGCCTTGTCTATCTCCAGATTTTAAAGGGCGGTAAATACAATCAGCTCTCAACAAACAACCGGATCCGGGTTACCAAGCTGCCGGCGCCGCGCGGAATCATTTATTCCAAAGACCGGCAAATCCTGGTAGACAATAAACCCTCTTTCGATCTGAACCTCATTCCCCAGGACACCGCCGACATCCAGAAAGTTTTAACCGATATATCAGAACTCCTTTCAATAGACAGGGACCTGCTTGATACACGGGTTAAAAAAAAGAGGGGCAGGCCGCCCTTTGAACCGATTACCCTGAAAAAGGAGTTGACCTGGAAGGAAATGAGCCTGGTGCTGTCCCGGAAGATGGACCTGCAGGGCATTACTATTGATGTTGTTCCGAAACGGCTGTACTGCTTCGGGAGCTTTGCTCCCCATGTGTTCGGGTTTCTGGGAGAAATAAACAAGAAGGAGCTTCGGCGGCAGAAAGAAAGAAAGTATGACATAGGGGACCTGGTGGGAAAGTACGGCCTGGAGAAACTGGGCGAAAAATACTTACACGGACAAAAAGGCGGCCTGCAGACAGAAGTGGATGTATACGGCAACCGCCAGAAGGTCCTGGCGGAGATCAGCCCGGTTTCCGGTGACAATGTAGTCATATCAATTGTACCCGAGGTACAAAAAAAGGCCGAAGAACTCCTGAAGGACAAGACCGGTACCATCGTTGCCATGGACCCGGTAAGCGGAGAAATTCTGGCCCTTGCAAACGCGCCCCAGTTTGATTCAAACCTTTTCGCCCGGGGTATCGATGTAGAGAACTGGCAGGAACTCATCGAAAACCCCTACCATCCCCTGCTGAACCGGGCCATACAGAGCCAGCAGCCCCCGGGGTCGGTCTTCAAGATCGTTACGATTATTGCGGCTCTGGAGGAAAAACTCATAGACCCCGGTTTTAAGGTCTTTTGCCCGGGACATTACAAGCTCGGCATCCGAAACTTCGACTGCTGGAAACGGGGCGGGCACGGATGGGTGGATATGCGCCAGTCCCTGGTGGAGTCATGCGATGTGTATTTCTACACCATCGCATTGAAGCTGGGTGTCGAAACCATTTATAAATACGCTGAACGGCTGGGGTTCGGTGTGCAGACGGGCATAGAGCTGGAGGATGAAAAAAGCGGGCTGCTGCCGTCGCCGAAGTGGAAGAAAAAGAGGTACGGAACAGAATGGCAAAGGGGCGAAACGCTTAATATATCCATCGGGCAGGGTTTTCTGCTGGCAACCCCCATTCAAATAGCGCTGGTGTACAGCGGGGTGGTTAACCGGGGGATTCTGCCCAAGCCGAGAATTGTCCTTGAGGTTGAAGGGGAGCGGCACGGCAGGAAAATGTATCCCTTTGAAAAAATAAGGGAGTATTCCATTTCCCGGGAAACCTGCGATTTTATTACCGATGCGCTGGTGGGCGTAGTGAGCGATCCGAAGGGAACCGGTTCGCTGGCCCGGATTCGCGGCGTTTCGGTTGCCGGAAAAACCGGCACGGCCCAGGTTGCCAGTAAAAAAACCCAGAGCGAAAATGAAGAGGACACCCCCTGGCACCTGCGTGATCATGCCTGGTTCGCCGCCTATGCTCCGGCGGAAAAACCTGAAATTGTTGTCTGTGTGCTTATTGAACACGGCGGCAGCGGGGGTTCCGTTGCCGCACCCATTGCCCGGGAAGTACTGAAATCCTATCTTTCTTTGAAAGAAAAATAGCCCATGTTCGACAGACGCCTTGTTCTAAATTTTGATATTGTTCTCCTGATTTCCGTATTGCTGGTTGCTTTTCTCGGGGTGCTGAACCTGAAAAGCATCGGCTCTTCGTCGGCAGAAATGCATTCGGTCTTTTTTTATAAACAGATATACTGGATTTTAATAAGCCTTGGTTTTCTGTTTGTTATCATCAATATCAACTATCTCAGCATTGCCCGCTACGCATATTATCTACACCTGATTTCGCTGGTTCTCCTGGTGCTGGTCCTCTTTTACGGGAAAACGATTTTCGGCTCGCAACGGTGGTTATACATCGGCGGGTTTACGCTGCAACCATCGGAGCTGGCAAAGATAACCCTGATTCTTGCCCTGGCAAAATTCTACTCCGAAAATATTTCGCCGCGCCCCTATACCATAAAAGACCTCTTTTTTCCCTTTCTCATTCTTCTGACGACCTTTATTCCCATTTATCTACAACCCGACCTGGGTACGGCTGGCTTGCTTTTTATCATCTTTTTTTCAATGGTTCTTTTTATCAATATCAATAAAAAGTCGATCTACTATTTCCTGAGCCTCTTTGTGGTTCTCCTTCCCTGTTTCTGGTTTTTTCTGAAAGATTATCAGAAAAAAAGAATTATGACCTTTTTCAACCCGGAGCTGGACCCCCTTAATGCCGGGTATCAGATTATACAGTCAAAAATAGCCGTCGGTTCCGGCGGGCTGATAGGAAAAGGATTTAAAATGGGTACCCAGAGTCAGTTGCGCTTTCTTCCCGAGCAGCATACCGACTTTGTTTTTTCGGTCTGGGCCGAAGAGTGGGGATTTTTGGGGTGTATATTCCTCCTGCTTCTCTATTTTTTTATAATATACCGGGGTTTAAGCATAGCCTATAACTGCCGAAGTTTTTTCGGATCGTTTGTTGCCGTGGGTGTTACGTTTCTCATTTTTTCACAATTTATCATCAACGTATTCATGACCGTGGGGCTTTTTCCCGTGGTAGGTGTTCCCCTTCCTTTTTTCAGTTACGGGGGATCTTCCCTTCTTTCATGTATGATCGGAATAGCCTTCCTTATCAATATAAACATGCGTAAATTTAAGTAATTGTCTTCTTCTTGAAAGAACTTGCAAATGGCTATTTTATTCTATAGACTAAACGTTTATCTATGAAATACTATAGCTGTTAAACAATGAAACAGGTTCGCTTGTGGAAGTTTTTTGGAAAAATTTCGTTACCCAGATAGAAGAAAGAACATCCTCCCAGATTTGTGAAACCTGGTTTAAACCTCTTAAGCTTTTAAGCTTTTCTCCTGAGACGGTCTGTATCGGTGTTCCCAATAAGTTTTTTTCAGACTGGCTTTCCGAAAATTATAAATCGCTCATCCGAGAAGTCATTCTGGAAATAACCAGTTTCAATCCCGAACTGAGTTTTGAAATTCAGGAAGACCTGGGGGCAGCCGTTATAGAGGAACCGGTTGCTCAAAAAGAGAGCGAAAAAAAAAGTCCTGTTTCAATCCCGAAAAATATAAACCCCCTCTATACTTTTTCAAATTTTGTTGTCGGTTCAAACAGCCAGTTTGCCCATGCGGCCTGCCAAGCTGTTTCCGATCGTCCGGGCGGTACCTATAACCCGCTTTTTATCTATGGCGGTGTGGGGCTCGGAAAAACCCATCTCATGCATGCCATAGTTCATCATTGTCTGAGTATACAGCCGGATTTGAAAGTCTTCTATGTCACTTCCGAGAAATTCACCAATGAAATGATCAATTCCATCAGGCATGAAAAAATGTCCGAATTCAGAAAGAAGTATCGAAGTATCGATGTGCTTCTTCTGGATGATATTCAGTTTATCGCCGGCAAGGAAAGAACCCAGGAAGAGTTTTTTCACACCTTCAATGCTCTTTTTGAACTGAAAAAACAGATTGTGGTATCAAGCGACAAAACACCCCGGGAAATAGACAACCTTGAAGAAAGGCTTCGTTCCCGTTTTGAATGGGGCCTTATTGCCGATATTCAGCCTCCCGAAACAGAAACAAAGGTTGCCATCCTGAATAAAAAAGCCCTATCAAGTCAAATAGTTATACCGAATGAAGTTGCTTTTTTACTGGCAAATAGTGTAAAATCAAATATTCGGGAACTTGAAGGTCTGCTTACAAGGCTAACGGCATATTCTTCACTCTATGGATGCGATATTACGGTAGACTTTACCAAGGAGGTTCTCAAAGATTTTATAAAATTCGATGAAAAAGAATTATCTCCTGAAGAAATACAGAAGGTTGTTTGTAAACATTTCAATATAAAAATAACCGACCTGAAAGGTAAAAAGAAAAATAACTCAATTGTTTTACCCAGACAAATTGCCATGTACATCATCAGGCAGCGCACAAAACTGTCTTTTCCTGAAATAGGACAATGTTTCGGCGGTAGAGATCATTCAACGGTAATATATTCAATCAATAAAATAGAATCTCTCATTGAAGAAGATAAAAAAATAAAAGAATCTGTTGATTCACTATTGAAAAAAATATAAAAACAGATTTTTTTCTGTTTATAAAAAACTCTTTTTTTATAAAAACAGATTTTTTAAACACGTTGTACACAACCGGATACACAGGTTGTTAAATAAATAAAGTTAAATAAAATCAATTAGTTAAATATTTTTACCACAATAATACGTTCCCTTTATTATTACTAATTAATTTTTATTTTATCTAATTATTATAAAGAGCCTATGAAAATTATAGCCAGCCAAAAAACACTTCTTACAGCCCTATCGAGAATCCAGGGTGTTGTTGAAAAAAGCAGTATTAAACCCATTACCGCAAATGCACTTATAGAAACAACGAACTCAGGAATTGCGGTTTCCGCTACCAATCTTCAGATTGGGATGACCGCTCATTACGAGGATGTCTCGGTAAAAAAAGAGGGTAAAATTTCCGTTAATGCCCGGAAAGCTTTTGAAATTATTAAAGAGTTTCCTGAAGACGACATCTGCATTGAAGAAATGGATAATTACTGGGTAGAAATAAGCTGTGGTAAAGATTTAAAATTCAATATAATAGGTCTGCCTCCTGAAGACTTTCCCCAGTTCATCAACGAAAAAGAAGACAGTTTTGTTTCGTGGGAAACGGACAAGCTGCTTTCCATGTTGAATATGACTTCCTTTTCAATTTCACGGGATGAAACCAAACAGAATATAAATGGAGCTTTTTTTGAAAATATTGAAGGAGGACAGACTCGCATCGTAACAACCGATGGGTACCGGCTTTCAATTATAGACAGTTCGCTTGGTAATCAGCTTGATATGGAAGAGGGACTTATTATTCCTCAAAAAGCCATTATTGAAATAAACAAAATTATTCAGGAGAAGAGAGAAGAAACCAGCATTAAAGTCCTTTTTAATAAAAACAGTCTTATGATAAGCATTGGTGAAATTGAACTTTTTGTAAGGCTTATAGAAAAAAAATTTCCCGACTACAGGGTCATTATTCCTGGAGACGGTTATAAAAAAATAAGGGTATCCATAGAAAAAAATAGAATAAAGCCGGCCCTTAAAAGGATGTCTATTATATCCAACGAAAACAATCGACCGGTTATTTTTTCTTTCAGCGGAAAAATGCTGGAAATAAAAACCGAAGACAGCGAACTCGGGAAAGTTGAAGAGACGCTGGAAGTTAAAGATATGGTGAAAGATGATTTTTCTTTCTGTATTAACTGTATGTATCTGCTTGATGTATTAACTGTTATTGATGGTGATATTGTTATTGAATTTAATGCAGATGAAGAGAATAAGCCTATAATTGTACGACCGGACGAACAGGTAGAAGAAATAAAGTATATTATAATGCCAATGATAATGGATTAAGCAGGGACCCAGTGTAATGGAAAAGATGAATTTGTTTTTTATCGTAGTTATTGTAGCCTATCTTCTGTATTCCTATATAAACAGCAGAAAAAAAGCACAAAAGGCTGAACCTGGTGTTTCTCAAATAAAAGCAGAAAATATTATACCGAATAAAGAAGGGGAATCTATGGATTTAGAAAAACATGCCGTCGCAGCTGCTATTGCGGCTGTTATGGATGGAAAACAGTACTATGTTAAAAAAATTATTGTAACGGGAAAACCGGATGAGAAAAATTCAAAGTGGAAAGTAGCCGGAAGACAGGAAAGCATGGCTAGAAGAGTTTTTTTCAGTAAAAAGTAGAGAGGAGAAATTATTACATGGCAACACGAAAGTTCAAAATAACGATTGATGGAAAAGTATTTGAAGCTGAGGTTGAAGAAATTGGAGGAAGTGCTCCCGTAGCAGCACCTCAGGCGGCTCCTTCGTCTCCTCCCCCTCAGGCGGCAGCACCCCAGGCAGCTTCCGGAAACAGCATTGTTGCCCCCATGCCGGGAAAAGTAATTTCCGTGAAGGTAAGCAAAGGACAGCAGATAAACGCCGGTGATACGGTTTTAATTCTTGAAGCCATGAAGATGGAGCAGGAAATAAAGGCCACATCAAGCGGTTCAGTTGTTGATATTCCGGTTTCAGACGGTGATACCGTTACAAAAAATCAGCCGTTAATTGTTTTGGGCTAGGAGTTTTTGAAATGGATAAGTTCTGGATAGCAACAAAGTTTGCTTTCAATATATACATAATTGCTACGTTCATAACCCTTGTTGTATTGTTGACGGTTAATATTATCAAGAAGGTTACTGAAAGAAAGTGATACTTCTTTTGTTTGTGTAAAGGATGCTGAAGCGATGTTACGTGATTTTATAAGTATTTTTCCGGGAATTGAATCCTTCCTGCTGATGGAACCCCAGATGGCAATTGCCCGGATTATTCTGATTCTGACTGGTCTTGGTCTCTGTTATCTTGGTTATAAAAAAGTTCTTGATCCTTTACTGATGATTCCCATGGGTACCGGTATAGCCATGGTCAACGCCGGTATCCTGCTTATGCCCAATACACAAGAGTTGGGAACAATGTTTTTGAATCCGATGGTTGAAACACCGGTCCAGCATATAGACGCATTTCAAATATACTTTTTGCAGCCGATATATGCTTTAACTTTTTCAAACGGTCTTATAGCCTGTTTGGTTTTTATCGGAATAGGATCAATAACAGAACTGGATTTTTTTATTGCAAATCCTAAAATGAGTTTATTGCTTGCAATACCGGCGGAGCTGGGAAGTATACTTACCTTTCCCATTGCCCTCAGCATGGGTTTTTCTCCCAGCGAATCCGCTTCAATAGCTATTATCGGCGGGGCCGACGGACCCATGGTTCTTTTTGCCTCGCTGCAGCTTGCCCGGGATCTGTTTGTGCCCATAACCATAGTGGCCTATATTTATTTGAGCATCATTTATGCCGGGTATCCTTTCCTTATTAAATATACCATTCCAAATCATATGCGCGGAATTGCCATGGAAGAGTTTTCCGTGAGCCGGGTATCTCCGGGAGAAAAAATTGCGTTCAGTATTATTACCGGATCTGTTCTCTGCCTTCTTTTTCCGGTTGCCTCGCCGCTTTTCGTAAGCTTTTTCCTTGGTGTTATAATAAGGGAATCTAAAATAAGCCGCTTCATTACGGTTGCTGATGATGTACTTCTCAGCGGTGCCACCCTCTTTCTCGGTTTCACCCTGGGGTGTTTGCTGAGCGCCGATATTGTTGTGGACCCCAAGATGTTTAAGCTTATAGTTCTCGGATTTATAGCCCTTTTTCTTTCCGGCGTCGGAGGTATTATCGGCGGCCTGATTGCCTATAAAGTCAGTGGAGGAAAGATAAACCCCGTTCTGGGCGTAGCGGGTGTATCGTGCATACCCACAACGGCCAAGGTTGCTCATAAATCTGCGCATGAAGTGAACCCTTCTGCTTTTATTATGCCGTATGCCATGGGGCCTTCTATTGCTGGCGTTATAACATCTGCAATTATTGCCGCATGTTATATAACCATGATTCCAAAGTTGACTTTTTAGATTGTATAAAAAAGTATTTTATAAAGCCTTGCAAAAAAATTGCGAGGCTTTTTTTATTACAGAAAAAAAATGAACAGAAGAAAAATAACAGGTATCCTTTTATGTGCTGTCGGTGTTGCATGTACAAAAGCACACTCGTTTGTCCCGCTTGAAGCACAGACGGCCTCTATTTTATATTCAGTAGGAATTTTTATGGCCTTTGGAGGAATCGCCGTTTTTACTTCAGGTCTTACGAAGAGAATAGAAAAGACAATACTGATGTGCCCGCACTGTTATTTTAAAAATGATGCAGCCCGGGAAACCTGCATAAAATGCAGGAAACCGTTACGAAACAATGAGGACTGATACCTATGGGCAGAGTTCTTACCATTGATATCGGCGCCGGAACAATGGATATTCTCTTTTATGATACGAAAAGCGGTCTGTCATATAAGTCCATTGTCAAATCACCCCTGATATCCATTGCTGAAAAAATAGAACCGATTGAAAAACCGTTGCTGGTTGTTGGAAAAGAAATGGGTGGCGGAAAGGTTTCCGGAATTTTAAAAGAGAAAGCCCAACGGCAGGAAGTCATCATTTCTCAAACGGCAGCAGCAACTATTCATCACAATCCGGAAAAAGTTACTTCTGCGGGTTTAAAGATCGTTTCCGACACAGTGGCGGAAACGATCAGGGTTTCTGAAAAACACGAAGTTGTTTGCCTGGGAGATATAGAAAAAGAAAGACTTGATCAAATAGTAGCGGGCTTCGGCATACAGGGCGATTTTGACTGTATAGGAATCTGTGCCCAGGACCACGGTGCTGCTCCTGCAGGTGTATCACATCTTGATTACAGAAACCGGCTTTTTGCAGAAAGGCTTGACACGGACCCTGAAGTTCAAACGCTTCTTTATGATAGAGATGAAATTCCAGAAACCCTGACCCGCCTGAAAAGTATATCCGACTTGGCCGAAAGCTTACCTGCAAAAGAAATCTACGTTATGGACAGCGGAATGGCTGCCATACTTGGGGCCTGCCAGGACCCACGGGCATCGGCTAAAGATAATCTTTTGGTTATGGATATAGCAACCTCCCATACCCTTGGCGCTGCCGTGCAGAAAGGAAGGGTTGGCGGCTTTTTTGAATATCACACCAGAGACATTACCCAGCCCAAACTTGAGGAACTTCTTCAGCGGGTTGCGGACGGCAACCTGGTACATGAGGAGGTTTTGAAAGAGGGGGGTCACGGTGCCTACGTCAGAACCCCTATGGGGTATTACAACACGGAATGTATCATTTCAACCGGGCCGAAACGAAAAATGATGGAAGAATCTACCCTCCCTATTCTTCTGGGAGCACCACTCGGCGATAATATGCTGACCGGAGCGGTAGGTTTGCTTGAAGCCATACGAATCAGAAAAGGGTGGAATTCAATTTCGTATATATAAATATCCACAGCAGGATGTTTTCAAGGAAAAAGCAACAGGAGGTGCCGGGTGATAGAAGGACATGCGTTTGAAATAAAAAGCCTGGTCGGCGGAGGTATCATTA
This sequence comes from Thermodesulfobacteriota bacterium, assembly GCA_028282925.1. Taxonomy (GTDB): domain Bacteria; phylum Desulfobacterota; class WTBG01; order CAIYCZ01; family CAIRTM01; genus JANQGV01. The sequence continues at coordinate 5,298 of JANQGV010000133.1, read as the reverse complement.
CAAACTACAACTGTTCATCACAGTGCAGACATTGCCTGTATGCCGGCGGACCACAGCGCGAAAAAGATTTTATTGATGCAGAAACGGCCCGCCGGAGCTTTTCACTCATAAGAGCACTCAGATGTAACGCTATCCATATCGGCGGTGGAGAACCTCTGCTGAATCCGGAAGGAGTGATGGCTGTTTTGGAAACAGCCCATCTGGAAGGGGTTTTTGTTGAGTATGTAGAAACCAATTCATCCTGGTACCAGGACTCTCAACAAGCCTGCGATCTGCTCAGGCAACTGCAGCACTATGGTCTTACCACTCTTCTGGTTTCCATCAGCCCTTTTCATAATGAACACATACCTTTTAATAACGTCAAAGGGGTTGTGGACGCCTGTGAAAAGACAGGCATGAACGTGTTTCCCTGGGTACTGGATTTTTACAAAGACCTTGACGCCTTTGATGGTTCGGTGACCCACCCCCTGGAAGAATACATAACAAATTTCGGTAACGACTATCTTGAAAAAATACCGTCACGCTACTGGCTCCATTTCGGGGGCCGGGCCCTTCGTTTGTTCGAAGATCTTTTTGAGAAAAAGAAAGCCGAGACGATTCTGGAAGAAAACCGGGAGGGTTGCCTGGAACTGGTGGATACCAATCACTTTCATGTTGATCTCTACGGAAACTATATACCGGGGTTGTGCTCAGGACTTTCCATACAGATAGACGATCTTGGAATGCCGATACCGGAAGAGAAATATCCCCTGCAGACGGGATTGTTTAAAAAGGGAATACAAAGTCTTTTTGACTTTGCCGTAGAAGGACATGGATACAGTCCAACGCGGATGTTTATATCAAAATGTGACCTGTGCACCGACATCAGGAAATTTCTGGTGCTGGAGCGGGGTGTTGTTTCGCATGAATTACAGCCCTCGGGTTTCTATAAAAACCTGTAAGTCTTTCTTCTGCAGAACACACCGGAATTTTTATCCTTGTTCGACACGAAATAATAGTATAAATGTATAAATTCAAACTTACGATACAAAAACCATCAAGAGAAATCAATTGCAGGTAGAATCGATCGTGAAATCACACATTCCTATTATCGGAGTAATGGGGTCCGGAACAGAACCGTATACCGAGCGCTCTACGCTTGTGGGAGAGTGGCTGGCCGGAGAGGGCATGCATCTTTTAACCGGGGGCGGCAGCGGGGTTATGGAGGCGGTGAGCAAAGCTTTTTATACTGTCCCGGACCGAAAGGGGTTGGTCATCGGCATATTGCCCGGAATGGAAAAACAGGACGGCTATGAATCGCTGCCCGGTTACCCGAATCCGTGGGTGGAGCTTCCCATATATACCCATTTGCCTTTAAGCGGACCCAAGGGGGTCGATCCCATGTCCCGCAACCATATCAATATTCTCAGCTCGTCGGTTATTATTGCCCTGCCGGGATCGCACGGCACGGCAAGCGAAATAATTCTGGCTCAAAAATATAATAAGCCGCTGGTCGCTTTTCTTGACAATCGCGACGAGATACCTGGTCTGCCGCGAAAGGTCACGGTTGAAAAGAATTTTGATAAAGTAAAGACCTTTATAAAAAAACATCTGTAGAGGAGCAAAAGGAGAACAGGTATGGATCAAAACATCTCCGAAAAAGACCGGAAAATGGCCCAGCGTTGCGTAGAGTGTCCGGTATGTAAGCGCGGCCGGATAAAGCAGAAGGGGATCGCTTTTTTGTTTGTAAAATTTTTTGAAAGCGGCCTTTGCCCCTACTGCAAGGCCTATGAGAAAGTGTATGGCAGGAAGGCCCATGAGCCCAACCCGGAAATTCAGCAATAACTCTGCTGCGCTAAAAAGGAAGAAAGGAAAGGATGGCGGTACGGTGACGAAGAAAGACACCCCCCAGCTTTATGAAGGACTACACGCGCTTGTTGCATATTCCTTTCCAAAAAAATGTGCTACCTGCGGACGGCAATATGAAACCGCGGAAGAATTTATTGAACAGACCCTGGCAATTCACGAGGGAAGCGGTTTGCACTCCCATCAGGACGACAAGAACAAAACAATAGTGGAGCTGTATCGGAACTGTGTGTGCGGTTCCACGATGCTTGATTTTTTTAATGATCGCCGGGACCTCAGCCGCCAGGGGCAGCGCCGGAGGGAAAAGTTTGAAGAGATTATTCTTTACCTTGTTGAGAAGGGTCTTTCAAAAAATATCGCCCGGGAGGAAATTCTGAAGGTTATGTGCGGTGAAAAAAGTGAAACGCTGGAAAAAATGGGTCTCGACATCGGCGGAACAGCCCAGGAAGCAACGGATCCCGATAGATAAGACCGAATGAAAACCGCACTAATACAAATGGATATTTTTTGGGAGGAGAAAAAACACAACCTCAAACGGATAGAGGAGTTTATACGGCTGGCGGCAGAAAGGGGTTGTGAAGCGGCTGTGTTGCCCGAAATGTGCACCACCGGTTTTTCTTTTAATGTGTCTAAAATAGCAGAGGATGTCGAGGGCAAGACAGGTTGTGCCTTGAGCCGGATGTCTGAAAAATACGGCATAGCCCTTATAGCCGGGTTTTCCGGAAAAGGGGACCGGCCGCAAAAGGGCAGAAATCTTGCAGTTGTCTATGATGATCGGGGGCGGTGTATAGCGACCTATACAAAAATGTATCCATTTTCTTACGGCGGAGAAGCGGAGCATTATGAGGCCGGAGAAAAAACGGTTATCTTTCATCTGGGGTCGATGACCGCCGGCGTGTTTATTTGTTATGATTTGAGGTTCCCGGAACTGTTTCGCTGTGTGGCAAAAGAGGTTCAGGCTCTGTTTGTTATTGCCAATTGGCCCACAGCCCGGAAAATGCATTGGGAAGCCCTGTTGCGTGCCCGGGCGATAGAAAACCAGTGCTTTGTTCTGGGGGTAAACCGGGTCGGCTCGGACGGCAACAACCTCGATTATTCAGGAGGGTCGCAGGTTTTCGGACCCACAGGAGAGAGCCTTTGCAGCGGTACGGACAAAGAGGAATGTATCGTGGTTGAAATAGACCCCGGCGATGTACACAAGGTTCGGAGCACATACCCGTTTCTTAACGACATGCGCCCCTTTACCCTTAATCTTCCCACTTCTGAAAGAGAGATAGAGCCATGAAAAAGACAAATCGTTTACAAAAAGTGTCGTCCTTTTTCACGCTGGTTGTTTTTGGGGTAGTTGTTTTCAGCGCTGCAGCATGCGCGGCAACGTTGCCGATGCCGCCTGATACGGCGGACCGGACCTATCTCGGCCTGCCGGATGCAGAAACGTTTGTCCTTGCCGACATTAAAACACCGGTTATTATAGCCGAGTTTTTTTCCTATTACTGCAACCTGTGCCGCAAGGAAGCCGGGCTGGTAAATGAGCTGTACAGCCTGATAGCGGGGGATACCTCCCTGAATAAAAAAATAAAAATGGTTGGTATCGGGATCGGAAATTCTCTGAAGGATGTTTCAGCGTTCAGAAAGAAGTATACTGTTGCTTTCCCCCTGGTGCCGGATAAAAAAGTTGCTGTGATGAAAAGCATGAACGTAAAAAGCACGCCGACGTTTCTCGTGCTGAAAAAGAAACCGGACGGTTCCCTTGAAAAGGTACTGATGAAATCAGGGCCACTTGGAAACCCCAAGGCTTTTTTAGATGAGGTGCGAAAGCAGGCCGGTTTATAACAGCGCCGGCCCGAGAATGGACGTAGAATGGTTGCAAAGTATATGAAGTATGTCATTATTACCGCCCTGGTTTTAGGGGCGTTTCTGTTTGCATATAAAAAGTATGACAACGTTCGGCAGGAACAGGAGCGGTTACAACAAGACCAGTTGCGAATCAAGGAGCTTCTGGAACAACAGAAGAAAGCACAGGACTAGGAGACTGTCGGAGAATGTCCATCTATCCCGATCATATCGGGATGTACCACTTGTGTCTGAACATTCTCCAACAGCCTCACGTTAGCACGGTATTCCTGCAAAAGCCCAGGAAAGATTCTTTTAAAGGGTTATTCCTTTATCTGCATAAGGGTGCAGGGCTCAAGCAGCGAGCGAAAAAAGAGAGACGTAGTGGTGTGCAGGGTTTCGGCCCAGCGCCTTTTGTAGGGAACATCCATTCCAAGGTCGTACTTCAGGCAGCCCTCTTCACAGAGCCGGGTAATCATCTGAAACTGCAGAGTATTTCCGAGTCCCAGGGCGGAGAACCGCTCATCAAAGCTGAACTGTAAACCACGGAAGTGTTTGCCTGTGGCGGCCCCATAAATATAGCCGATAACTTCTCCATTCCGTTCTGCAAATATAAGTCGTACCTGTCCGGCCGGGGTGATGCGGGCGAGCAGCGTGCGGTAGAACTGTTTCATGGGTGGCTGGTCTGCTCCTTCGCCTGTTTTTCCTTTCCAGCTTTTTCTTTCTACCGATACAATTTCGGAGTAGATTTCGTCTAAACGGTTTTCGTCAAGTGCGTCTATTCGTTTGAACGCTATTCCTGCCGAAGCTGTTTTGCGAAGCGCCCGGCGAAGACCGGCCCGGAATTTTGCCGTTCGTCTGCTGAGGAAACCGTCCACACCGCCATCAAGGGCACTGACGCACCGGAGGGTGGGGGCAACCGGCAGGGGTTTATGATAGAGGCCCCCGGCAGCGGTAATCTCCTGTAAAAAATGTTGATTATCGGGCAGACCGAAAAGAACGAGGTGGGTGTGGTCTGTTTGCGGCAGAGGGCCGTCCGGCGAAAATACGGCCCTAAGCAAAGAGGGTGAATCCGGGCCGACCAGGGCGGCGGAAAAACCCCACATGGGCTCAGGTGATGTGAGAAACATATGACCGTCGGAAGACAGGCTTTCGCACAGCAGGAGATAACTGTCGTTGTGACGCCAAATAAAAAGCGGTACTTCCGGCAGAAAAGCATCCAGGAACGACAGAATCCAGTCCGAACGACTGCAAAAGGGATCGATACCGGGAAATTCGTCCACTGCGCGGTTGAAGTGTTCAGCCTGTTGTTCGAAAGCCTGAAGAGAAAGAGCTTTCATCTATATAGATTACACCGACAAAAACCTTATTGTATTTATAAAACAACGGCTTTGAGCCGTGCGACCCGAATAGCTTTGAGCGATTCGGAATGGATATGTATATAAGACGCTACGCGCCTTCTACCCCCTTTCTTTGTTCGCCCCAAAGAAAGGGCGCCTGCAACTTGTCCCGCCAAAAGCGGGCGGGATACCCTCGCGGCACGATTTCAGTCGGCGGGTCAACAAACTCGCCCCTGAAAAACGGGGCTCAAACATGTCGACCCTTGTTTCCTCCTGAAAC
>JANQGV010000049.1 GCA_028282925.1 Thermodesulfobacteriota bacterium | reverse complement strand
GAACTTACTGAGCTTATATGGGGCAATCCGAGATTACAAAAAGAGTTGTCAACAAGCTGTTGGCAAAATCTTGATACGTTTAACAATTTAATCATGCATTATAGTCAAGGAAATTATGGATTGAAAAAATTAGGTTTCTGCTATGATAGTGTTTCTGAACAGATTTGTAATGTAATGGAAGAATTTCAGATATTACGTTCTAAAATCAAAAAGCAGCATAGGCCACAATTCGATAAAATGCTGGATGTCATAGACAATGCCATTGTAAATTATATTAATAGCCTTGAAGAACCTATTACTTCATTTTGTAATGAGAACAAACTTGACCCAATAAAAGCAAAACAAACAATCCTTGAAAGCAGCATAACGGAAATCCCTTGTTTGAATTCATTTAAAACTTTCTCTATTGAATACATGAAAGCACATAGGGGAGACAGACAACCATCATTAAGTGATTATAGAGACACACTACATCTTGTTCACATACCATATGTAGATGTTTATTCTACTGATAAGTTTTTCGCTGAAGTTACACGCAAAAAATCAAAAAATTTTAACACCATTGTTGTAAATAGTTTTTCACAACTTAAAGATGCCATAGAATTAAAACTCAAAAGTACTGCATATGATGGCGTTAGGTCAGAGAATGAATAAAAGAAAGATAATTTCTTAGTTGCGTATAGGTTGCGTTTTGCTTCTCGCTGATGCATAATTTTGAACTCATATGCACAGATAAGTTTTTGAAATACCTATAATGCCTTTCGTGAATCTTAATCCCATCATCTCCACCAGATATATAAAAGGGATTACTGCTCCGGCGGTAATCCCTTTTACTTTTGTCGTCACCTTATCAAACTTCCCCGTAATAATTAACCATCTGAAAAGACTTTTCATTTTTAATATAGCTCTTGCTGTTTTTCATAGAAAAAGCTATCCCAGGATATTGATTTGTTCAGCAAACAAATTATTATGTTTTTTTGCTTTTCCAGCATAAATTACATCTTTATAAGTTAGCAAAAAGGCCGATATCTTTAAAAACAATATGCTAAAATAATTTTAAGAGTTAAATCTATTACAATTACTATTGAGTTGATATGAATTCTCGTACCAAGATAAATATTCAACTTCAACAGGAAAACGCCGAATTAAAAAAACGAATTCGTGACTTAGAATTAGATTTGGCAACCTTTCGACGGATTGAAAAACAGAAACGTGTGAAAGTTAAGCATAATAATGCTGTTGCAGAACAAAAAAGTGCCGAGGAAGCATTACGAGAGAGCGAACAAAAGTATCAGGACTTGTTTGAAAAATCCAAAGACGCGATATTAATTATCTGTAACCATAAATTTGTTGATTGTAACCAGGCCGCTGTTCAAATGCTGGGATACAATAATAAAAAAGAACTGCTACAGACCCATCCCTCGCAACTATCTCCCGCAACACAGCCGGACGGTAAAAGCTCGCTTATAAAAGCAGATGAGATGATAAGCATTGCACTGAAAAACGGAAGCCATAAATTCGAATGGGACCATGTCAGGGCAAATGGAGAAGTATTTCCGGTTGAAGTTCTTCTCACAACAATTTCAAACGAAGAAGGCAATCAGGTTCTTCATACGGTTTGGCGTGACATCACCAACCGCAAGCGGTCAGAGGAAGCGTTGAAGGCTGCGGAACTGAAATACCGTACTGTGGCCGATTTCACCTACGACTGGGAAATCTGGCAGGATTCCGATGGTTCATTTCGTTATGTGTCTCCCTCCTGCCAACGGATTACCGGCTATATGGCTGATGAATATTACCAAAACCAGAACCTCCTGACAGACATTATTCTGCCCGAAGATCAGCATTCTTGGAAAAATCACCAGCGCGCACAAGAAGAGAATCCGGGACAGCATGAAACAGAGTTTCGCATTCGTAGAAAAGATGGACAGGTGCGTTGGATTGAACATGCCTGCCAGCCAGTGCATGATGAACGGGGAAATTGCCTGGGGGTACGCGGAAGCAATCGGGATATAACAGACCGCAAACGAGATGAAGCGGTGCAATCTGCGCAGATGCGACTTATCGGATATGCCGAAGACCATACGGTCACAGAACTGCTCCAAAAGTTTCTGGACGAAGCAGAAATTCTCACCGGCAGTGCGGTTGGTTTTTATCACTTCTTGGAAGATGATCAGGAAACACTGTTGCTCCAGACCTGGTCGACAAACACGCTGCAGAATATGTGCACTGCAGAGGGGGTTCAACGCCATTATGCCGTCTCAGAGGCTGGTGTCTGGGTCGACTGCATTCGAGAACGCAAACCCGTGGTTTACAACGACTACGGGGGTTTGCCGCACAAAAAGGGCCTGCCTGAAGGGCATGCACCGCTTATTCGCATCCTGGTAGTTCCTGTCTTTCGTGAAGAAAAGATTGTGGCGATTCTTGGGGTGGGCAATAAGAAATGTGACTATGAAGCGCATGATGTCAAGACGCTTCAAAAAATGGCGGACTTGGTTTGGGAGACTTTTGTCCGCAAACAGGCCCAGGAAGAGACCATACTTCTGATGTCCGCCGTTGAACAGACAGATGAAATCATTATCATTACAGACCCCCAAATGCGCATCAAATATGTCAATCCTGCATTCAGTCAAACAACCGGGTATTCCAGGGGAGAAGTAATCGGGCGGACACCCTCAATACTCAAAAGCGGGAAGCATGATGATCTGTTTTACCAGGAGCTCCTGGAAACCATCTCAGACGGGAAGGTATGGAAGGGCTATTTTACCAACAAAAAGAAAGACGGCACTCTGTATGAAGAATATGCAACGATAACGCCTATAAAAAACACCGACGGGCATATAAAAAATTATGTAGCGGTTAAGAGCGATACAACAGCTGAGCGAAAAATACAGGACCAGCTTCGTCAGTCACAAAAGATGGAGTCCATCGGTACTTTGGCCGGCGGCATTGCTCACGATTTCAATAATATTCTTGCGGTTATCCTTGGGTGCAGTGAACTTGCGGCCGACAAAACCTCGGAACGTCCGGAACTGGCTAAGTTAATCCGGGAGATTCTGAAAGCCGGGGTTCGGGCAAAAGATCTTGTTGGGCAGATTCTCATGTTCAGCCGATCTACGAAGATGGAAAAGAAAGCGCTTAAGGCAGTTCCCATCATTAAAGAAGTGTGCAAATTTTTGCGGTCAACAATACCGTCATCCATCGAAATCCGTCAGAACATTACATCCAAGTCCGATCTTGTCATGGCCGATCCCACCCAACTTCACCAGGTCCTTATGAACTTGAGCACTAACGCCTGTCATGCCATGAAGGAAAGGGGCGGTGTTCTGGAAATTAGTCTTGAAGATGTTCTGCTGTCGGAAGATACTGCTGACTACCCGGACCTGAAAGGCGGACCTTATTTGAAGCTTACCGTGAAAGACACGGGTCACGGTATGGACACGGAGAACCTTAATCGCATATTTGAACCCTATTTTACATCGAAAGAGCAGGGTGAAGGAACAGGATTGGGGCTCGCCGTTGTCCACGGTATAATAAAAGACCATGGTGGTGCAATAAAAGTCACTAGTGAAATCAACAAGGGAACAACGTTCGAGGTTTTATATCCCCGGATGGTGCAACCGGCGGCGCTTGAAAACTTAGATCAAGAACGTGCATCGGTTCCGGGAGGCACTGAGTCGATACTGTTTGTAGATGATGAGGAAGCGGTTGTCTTTCCCGCCAAGCTCATGCTCGAGCGCCTCGGGTACTGCGTTGTCGGCGTTACTAGTGCATCAGAAGCAATCGAAGCCATGAAAAAAAACAAAGACGCATTTGATCTGCTGATAACCGATAAAACCATGCCGAAAATGAACGGCTTTGATCTGGCCAGAGAAATACGCATACTGGAAAAAGACATTCCCATTATTATATGCACGGGATTTGAGGATCAGGCAGATAAAATGAAAGCCCAAGGAGCGGGCATCAGCGCATTAATCCGAAAGCCCATCCGAAAAGAAAAGCTCGCCTCAGTTGTGCGAGACGTGCTTGACAGTAAGACGGCCACCCTCATTTTATTATAGGTTATGCATGGCAAAAGTACTGATAATTGATGACGATGAGCAACTGTGCACGACTCTGGGCTATATTCTTGAGCCCCTGGGCCATTCATGCTCTTGTTCTCTCACACTTCAGACTGGTCTTGCCTCGGTAGAAGCAGAGGAGTTCGATATTGTATTTCTCGACGTACAGTTGCCTGACGGCAGCGGTCTTGACATCCTTCCTGAGGTTCGAAAAAAACATTCCCACCCCGAGGTAATTATTATCACCTCTGCAGGAGATCCGGATGGAGCTGAAACAGCCATTAAGAACGGTGCCTGGGACTATATCCAAAAGCCCTTCAGAAAAAGTGACATCACATTGCAGGTTACAAAAGCCGTCGAATATCGAAATGCTAAAATAACACAGCAGCAGCCGGTTGCCTTGCATCGTAGCAAAATTATCGGCAACAGCTATATGTTGGAGAAATGCATCGACTTGGTTGCCCAGGCGTCTGCAGGTGACGTGTCTGTTTTAATTGCGGGTGAGACCGGCACCGGCAAGGAGCTTTTTGCTCATGCCATCCATGAGAACAGCGCCCGACGGGAGAAGAGCTTTATTGTTGTCGACTGTGCCGCACTTCCTGAAACGTTGCTTGAAAGTCAGCTGTTCGGTTACAAAAAGGGAGCTTTTACCGGTGCAGACGCCGACAAGGAAGGGCTTATAAAACAGGCCGACGGCGGTACACTCTTTCTTGATGAAATAGGCGAGCTGCCGCTGAAATTCCAGAAAGCTTTTCTTCGCGTCCTGCAGGAGCGCAGATTTCGCCCTATAAGCAGCAGTGAAGAAGAAAAAAGCGATTTCAAACTTGTCTGTGCGACCAACCGTAACCTGCAGGATATGGTTGACAAAGGCGACTTCAGGCAGGACCTGCTTTTCCGCATCCAGCAGATCTCCATATATATACCGCCGCTTCGAGAGCGCAGAGAGGATATAAAAGAACTCGCCATTTATTATGTTGCCCAATTGTGTACCAGGGATAATATACCCCTGAAGGGAATTTCACAGGAGTATTTTGACAAACTCGTTGCATACGCTTGGCCAGGCAACATTCGTGAACTAATAAATACCCTGGAATGGTCTCTCAAGTCGGCAAACAGCGACATGGAAATCATTCCGCAGCATCTTCCGGAGCATATACGGGTCCAACTCGCCCGGGATTCAATCAGAAAGCGGGGCGCTGCTGCACTTTCTCAAACGCAACCGGCTCTTCGTGCTGAAACATTCCCTTCGCTTCATCAAAACCGAGACAAAGCAGAAAGACAATACCTTCAGGACCTTATCTCACTTTCTACGGGTGAGATCCAGGAGGCCTGCAGGCTTTCAGGGCTTACCCGTCAGCATCTTTATAATCTTCTCAAAAAACACAAAATGTCTCTGCGCTAATTACTCCCGCCACGCACCCCTTCAATCGTCACCTGCAGTAAAATTTATTTGACAAGTAAAATTTATTTGACGGATTTTCATTTCTCGCTCTGCTTTTCATTATTTACACAAACAGACCTTTGTCTACTAAGGTACTTAAATACCATCAAGAAAACATAATTGCGCTAACGCTTCCCCACTTGGCACGCCCTTTGCGATACACAAAAAACAACAAGACATACGTGTCACAGCATAGGAGCGGCAACCGTGGATATTATCAGTTTTATTCCGGAGCAGACACAGCGACAGACACTGCAGGCAGCGGTATTTGGCAAGATGTCCAGAGACGATAACTGTGAGATCTACGCAACGGTCTGTGATTTTCTGAAGAGGCTTAGCCAACCCAAGCAGATTGCCTGTGTTGTTGTTCTCTGCCCGACAGGTGAAGCTTGCCTCAAGGAACTACTGACCCAAAAGGATTATTTTAATAATACGGACATTATTGTGGTGCTTCCTGAAAAAGATAAGGGTCTCCTGGAAAAATCCCGGCTGCTTCATCCCCGATTTATTACTTTTGCGGATGAAGATCCGAAGATGCTTGGCAGTGTCCTGAAAAAAAAAAGCGCCTATACACGGCAACAGCAAAAATATGATCTTCGGGCGAGCAAAGCAATTGACTCAATAAAGTGATTACTAAAAAAAGGGGAAACGTCATTCGCACCGGCAGGAGGGTGCCGTCAAAGAAGACAAAGTGTGCAGAGCTGAAACAGGTTGAATACAAGGATGTTTTTATCCAAAGTCGGGAAACAGTATATATGGAGGAACATGACATGAAAAAATCGGTTTTTTTAGCAGTCTTTATTATGGTCCTGGTGCTTTCAATCAGTCATGCACAACAACAGCCGGATGTAGCCGTGAACCAGCAGGATGAGGTTGTGAACATAAATGCCCCACCGGCCGGGGATGACGGCAGACTGACTATTTTTCGTTCAGGAAACAAACAGGAAATCAGCCATTATATCTCAAAGGTAATTGAGATAAAGAATGGTGCCGCCCTTGAGCTGATGCCGCATGTACGGCAGGCGGTTGACCTGGAGAAAGGGGGCGCACGTGCCATGCGTTATGACCCTCCCGGTGGAGGCAAAACACGTTATTTTATCCAGGTCGTAACCACTCGGGAGCAGATGCCCTCGGTTATCAAGACAATCAAAGATCTGGACCTTCCGGATGTGAAGGGAGGCGTTGGTGACGTGAAGCATGCCATCCGGATGCGCTATCGTCGCGCCACGGAAGTGGCTGAGGTGCTGCGCAATACCCAGCTGTCGGGTCTCGGTAACGTATACGGCGACGACACCACAAATACCCTGTTTGTCGTGGACCTGGCCAGTGAGATGGTGGGAGATCTGGCCTACATCGAGTTTTATGATGTTCCCTCGCCTCAGGTTCAGTTTGATGTGCAGATTGTTGAGGTGAAGAAGGAAGATGCCGGCAAGATTGGCCTCGACTGGGAAGCCTGGAAGCGCAGTGTCGGTGGACAAATCGACTTTACCGGCAACCGTTTTGAAGGCGGTGATACCTTTGCCAGAATCGACTCCTTGCTGACCATCGATGCCAGTGCCCTGGCTGATTTTCTGAATTATACCGCCCAGCAAGGCAACGCCGATATTATCAAGCGCGTAAAGGTAACCTCTAATAATGTTATCCCGGCGGTTGTCAGCACCTCCAAACGGGTACCCTACTACAGCTATGAGCGCACAGACAGAGATCCGGGGGTTATTGAGGAAACCAATCCCAACGTTGACGGAGCCGGTGAGGTTGGTAAAAACAATCGGCCCTTTTATCCCCTGGATAATCCGCGTGCGGTTTCCATAACACCTGCCTCGACCTTCACCCGAACGGATACCGGCATCGACCTGGAGGGTATTGCGGTCACGATTCAGCCGGTGATCGGAACGGAAATGGTGACCGCCCATATAGATATCAAGGCCAATACGCTTTCCGGTTTTGACGAGCAGGACCGCCCGATTGTGGAGCAACAGGAATTCAGCTCGGCCGTAACACTGCAAAACAACCAGCCGCTGCACATCGGCACCGTGGAAAAATCGGTAACCCTTAAATACCGCCGCGGTATTCCAGGGCTGCGCAGCGTGCCGTGGCTGAAGTATCTTTTCAGCGTGGAAGGCACCAAAAAAGAAGAATCGAAACTCTACATTATTGCAACGCCCTGTTTTTGCAACCAGATGGTCTATGAAGCCCGGCGACTGGGTGAAGGAAAAGACATTCTGAAACAGGTAGACAACCAAGCACCTGAATATATAAAGCGCAGCATGCTCCCGCTACAGTAGGTAAAACACAGGCAGGCATCTGCAGGTACGTCAGTCAAGAATTTATTAAAGCGGAAGGAGTAAGATATGACTACTTTTAAAAGATTAGGACTAAAGGCAAAGTTGATGTTGGGAAGCAGCGCACCGATGATCTTTGTGATCATTCTAGGGGCGGTTACATACCTAAGTATTTCCTCCCTGCTCAACAGCAATCAATGGGTTGATCATACCCACAAGGTGATTGCAGATGCCAAGAGCATTGAAGCAGCGGCAGTCGACATGGAAACCGGGATGCGGGGCTACCTGTTGGCCGGACAGGAGGTTTTTCTGGAACCCTACATCAACGGACAGAAACGCTTTTATGATCAGGTTGCACGCCTGCAGAAGACCGTCGACGACAACCCGGCCCAGGTCAAGCTGCTGGGTGAGATCAACAGCACCATCAAGGAGTGGCAGGAGAAGGTCACGGAACCGACCATTGCCTTGCGCCGCGAGATCAGCAAGTCCAAGTCCATGGATGATATGCGCGACCTGGTCCGGGAGGCCCGGGGCAAGCAGTATTTCGACACGTTCCGGGAACAGATCAAAACGTTTATAGACCGTGAAGAAGCCCTCATGATCCAGCGCAAAAAGGCAGCAGAACGTTCAACCAGTATCTCTGAACTCAAACAGACGGCACAATGGGTTGATCATACCTATAACGTGATAGCAGCGGCAAAGGACATCCTGGGAGCAGCCATCGATATGGAAACCGGGATGCGGGGTTATCTGTTGGCCGGACGGGACGATTTCCTGGAGCCCTACAATAACGGGCAGAAACGCTTTTTTGAAGAGGTCGACGGCCTGCAAAAGACCGTCGACGACAACCCGGCCCAAGTACAGTTGCTGGGTGAAATCAAAACGACCATCACCGAGTGGCGTGACAAAGTCACCGAGCCGTCCATTGCCCTGCGCCGTGAGATCGGTGATGCAAAATCAATGAACGACATTGCTAAACTCGTGGGCGAGGCCCGCGGAAAGCAGTACTTTGACAAGTTCCGGGAACAGATCAAGGTCTTCACGGAAAGAGAGGCGGAGCTTATGACGGTGCGGCAGGCCAAGGCTGATACAACAGCAAGCAATGCCGTAAAAGCTATAACATTCGGCACCCTAGTGACCATACTTGCCGCCATACTGATCTCATATTTTCTGTCCAGGTCGATTGTCACTCCGGTCAACCGCGTCATACAAAGTCTGAGCCAAGGCTCTGAACAGGTTTCCAGCGCTTCAGTTCAGATTTCACAGGCATCCCAGCAGCTTGCCCAGGGTGCCAACGAACAGGCCTCATCATTTGAAGAAACCTCGGCAACCCTGGAAGAGATTACCAGCATGACCAATCAGAATGCCGACAATGCCAAGCAGGCACGCCAGCTCATCGGCCAGACCAACACGGCCGTGGAACGAGGTACCGATTCCATGGTCCGGATGTCGGAGGCCATGAACGAGATCAAAACCGCTTCGGATGAGACCGCCAAAATCATCAAGACGATTGATGAGATCGCCTTCCAGACCAACCTGCTGGCCTTGAACGCAGCAGCTGAGGCGGCCCGGGCCGGTGAAGCGGGCAAAGGCTTTGCCGTGGTGGCTGAAGAGGTCCGCAACCTGGCCCAGCGCAGTGCCGAGGCAGCCAAGCAGACCGCCGAGTTGATCCAACGCTCGGGTGACAGCTCGCAGAACGGCGTTACGGTTTCCGATGAGGTGCGTAGCGTGCTGGACGAGGTGGTGGAATCGGTCGGCAAGGTTTCCGGGCTGGTGGATGAGGTTGCCTCCGGCAGCGAAGAACAGGCCAAAGGTTTGGATCAGATCAACACGGCAGTGGCACAGATGAACCAGGTAACCCAACAGAACGCTTCCAGCGCAGAGGAATCAGCTTCAGCCAGCGAGGAGATGAATGCCCAGGCCGGGCAAATGAAAGCCTTTGTGGGTGATCTCTTGAGTGTAGTCGGCGGCAGTGCCGTTGCCGGCGGAGGCAATGGTCCGGCATCGACTTTTGACCACTCCGGTTCTCGAGACCTCTCCGAACAAAAAAGCAATCCACAAAAACGGCTTGCCGATGTGAGCAGAAAACCTGAAGAGGTTATTCCGCTTGATGATAGTGATATGGATGGCTTTTAAGCAGAGGGACTTGTCTTGCTGCGGCCGACAAACATACAAAGCACAGAGAGGAGAAAAATAAATGACTGCTCAAGCAAATGCTCAGACCGATTCCACTTCCGTGGTGGGCAGCTCAGAAAAGTATCTGACGTTTAACCTCGGGAAGGAACAATACGGAGTTGAGATTCTCAAGGTTAAAGAAATTATCGGGTTAATGGAAATAACAAAGGTTCCACGCACACCTGATTTCGTACACGGAGTGATAAATCTACGAGGAAAGGTTATCCCTATAATAAAATTGAGAAACAAATTCGGCATGGAAGACATTAAGAATACTGACCAGACCTGTATCATTGTTGTGGAAATGAGTTTCCAGAGCAATACCCTCCAGATGGGGATTATCGTAGATTCTGTTTCCGAGGTGCTCGATATTGACACAAAGGAGATAGAAGAATCACCGGCATTCGGAGCTTCTATTAGTACCGAATTCATAAAGGGTATGGCCAAAACAAAAGAAGGCGTTAAAATTCTTCTCAATATCGAGGAGGTTTTGACGGCAGATGAATTAATGTCAATTTCAGAGAATACTGCTACCGAGTCCCAACCTGTTTCTATGAGCCCTTAATTTTCGGTGTTATGCTTCACCTGTATGCGTTGTGATACAGGTGAAGCATTTCCTATAAGTCACCATGATCTTCCCCCGGCTTGCCCCCTCTTTTTGTATCCCCCTAGGTTGTGCATATTTCGTAGGCTGCCTACTTCAGAGCAGGGATTATTTTCGAACGACTGCTTATATCATCATAACAAAACAGTCAATAGCAGACCTGAGCCCTCAGCAGTTCTTATTCTGCCACCAACCTAAGTCAAACGTAGCTGTGCATCTCTTCTTTTCTTTTAGGCGGCCACCATCTTCCCAAGATAATCTGTATTTTTCTGCCGTTGTATAGAAATATTGATAATCTTCTACTGAAAATCACTAAAACTGAAACTTTTCCCTACCGCAAACCAGAAAATCAAGTATATTGATTTTAACAGACAATTTTTAGAGGGGAAAAGCCATGCAACGACTCACCAGTATAACTCAAGCTATATTTTTTTTGGTTTTACTTGTTTCCTCAGCTAATGCATCACATGCTGCTATCTGGTATGTAGACAATGAGAGTACATGCACAACAAGCTGTGGCACAAGTTGGGGCTCAGAATTTGACAGCATTCAAAGTGCTGTTGATGCAGCCGCCGGCAATGACGAAATATGGATTAAAATGGGCTCTTATGCTTCACCTGCTTCGCCGACAATTACTCCTCAGGGACCGGCAACCGGCATAAATATAATGAACAAGAACGTGGCTCTCTACGGAGGTTTTGCAGGAACAGAGACTGTCCGATCTCAGCGGGACTGGGCTAACAATGTTACCATTGTGACCGGCAACAATATAACTAGAAGTTTTTATATTAGCGACTCAACAGTCAGAATAGACGGGCTAACAATTCAGGATGGATATGCCGGTGGACCTCAACCTAATTATGGCGGTGCCGGTGTGTGGAGTCACCAAAATAACCTGACCATTGCCAACTGCGTATTAAAAAACAATACTGCTTTCATCGAAGGAGGTGCAATTAATGCTTACTCAGATAATGACGGCACAATCACACTTGTTAATTGCATTTTTTTCGATAACTATTCCGGGGGAGGACAATTCTCACTACAGGCAGTTGGGGGAGCAATTTATAAAAAAAATTGCAACATGAACATTATAAACTGTACTTTTGTCGACAATACCGCAGAAGCAGAAGCCGGAGCTATTTACCAATACCTAGGCACCACGAATATCCGCAACAGTATTTTTTGGGGAAACTACGCACCGTTCATGGAGGGTGTTTATAGCAGGTCTGCCACATTAGAATTTACCTACAGCTGTGGCCAGGTTTCGCTTTCCCAAACCGGAAACATTTCTTCAGATCCGATGCTTGACAGCACCTTACATCTACAACCAAACTCTCCGTGTATTGATCGCGGCACTGCCAACGGTGCGCCCAGTACCGATCTAGACGGTATCTCACGCCCACAGGGCAACGGATATGATATGGGCGCCTTTGAAAGTCCTTTCACCGCGACTACAACAACTATTCCTACGACTACGACAACCATCCCGCCAACACTCATTGAACTCAGTAACTTTGATGTTACTCCTGCAAACTTAAAAGTAATTGTACAGTGGTCTACTGAATCTGAAATCGACAATGTCGGATTTAATATCTATCGGTCTGATTCTCAGGATGGAGACTATGTTTTGGTGAATGATAATTTAATAACTGCTGAAGGATCACCATCAGAAGGAGCCTCCTATGAGTTCATTGATCTGGATGTGCGAAATCGCAACACATATTTCTATAAGATTGAAGATGTTGATTTGAATGGGGTTTCAACCATACACGGCCCAGTGAGTGCTACGCCAAGGTTGATATACGGATTTTCCCAATAGGGTTGCTATACAGGCTTACTATCGGAAGGCAGTGGTCAGCAAAGACTGCTGCCTTTTGCATATAAAGGAGGAGTTTGGAAATTCGGGGCCAAACCTCCCTACTTCCTCTAATCCTCCTACCGAACGATCCTAAGACCCAACCTTAGTCAATAGTGGGCGGGCCGTTGCCCCAACCTAAGTCAAACGTAGCTTTGACCCCTTTTGGACCCCTTTTGTCTCTACATAATCTATAAACCGTCTGCATTTAGAATATGCGAACAAAAAATTATTGACAAATATATTTCAAAATATATGGTTTTTAATATTAGCACTTTTCTATTTAGCTAATAACTGTTCGAATAATCAAATCAATTTTAATATTTTTATGGAGGTGAAGATGGCAAAAGAAACAACGGGGGACTCAAGTTCAAGCCAAGTATCAAACGGTTCAGGTGGCTCTAGCAATGGTGGAAACACAACAGGAAATCCAGGCACAAGAAGCGGCGGAGGTGGTACATCATACAAAGGCGGCAAATAATGGCCACCAACAAAGAAATATGGGAACAATATTCAAATTTTGCAATTGATCTTTCAAATAATTCCAGAAAACTTGCATTTGCCGGAGCAGCAATAGCGTGGTTATTTAAGACAGACGAAAACACTTTCCCTCTTTTTGTGCTATGCTCTTTGTTTCTCATAATTGTTTTCTTCATCCTTGATATAATGCAATATTTTCTTGGTGCTATACGACTAAAACGCTGGATAGAAACTGAAGAAAAGAAAAAACAAAGGGAAACAGGAAGCATCGAAGGTGAATATAAAAAACCTATGCACATTGATATTCCCTCTTATCGTTGCTGGCGCGGAAAAATATTCACTCTTATAGCAAGTTATTTGTTCCTCGGCATACAAGTATTTTTTTAAATTCATATCAGGAAATACTAGACATCCCTCAAGTCGGGGGGTCGAATCTTTACCTTGATAGTTTTGATATTTTCCACCGTCCTCCTTCAAATATTTTGTCAAGTTAAAGATTTGACACCCTCATTACTCTCAATATTAAAAAGGGATTACAGCTCCGGCGGTAATCCCTTTTTTCTTGTCCTCCTAAAAATAAATCTGATCTTCCCCCTTTTCTGCGCCTTTTGTATCGCCCACAGCCAATAGTGTAGGGGTTAATTTTTGAAGCTTGCATAATTTAAACGATCAATGTATAAACTATTTCAATCCAATAGTTTAGCAGAATAGTCCCAAATAGCAAAAAAACACTTTTCATAAAAGAAATTAGCAACAAAAACTTATTACAAATACCCATATCGCAAACGATACTTATTCAAGTTTTGATTCCTTATTGTTTAATAAAAAGATAATTATTGAGCTGACATTAATATATTATGCGAAATTCTCTTAATTTTTTTGTAGTAATTGAAGGCATAGATGGTTCTGGCAAGAGTTCAGTTGCACGTCAAGTTGTAAAAGTGCTTCAAGATAAATTCAAAGATAATGTCAAATTAACCTTTGAACCCCATGATCCTTCTTGCGCTGGTGTCTTTATTCGCCAAGTTCTCATGAAAAGAATTCGCCATGTTCCTTTGAGCACCCTTGCATTAGCATTTGCAGTCAATCGTTCAGACCATTGTGACAGAGAGATAAATCCATTTTTAGAAAAAACAAACGGTTTACCCAGAGTAGTCATTTGTGATCGATATTATTTATCCTCCTTAGTTTATCAAAGCGATCAAAATATTTCTTTTACCGATGTTATGAACCTTAATTGCAATGCTAGACGCCCTGATCTAACAATTTTCCTTAATGCAAGCAATAAGCGTTGTTATGAAAGGATGCGGAAACGCCAAGAGGACAAGGAGCTCTTTGAAACCCGCTTAAATGATACAAAAGCTAAATATTCACAAGCTATCGAGTTCCTACGTTCAAAAGGAGATAATATTATTGAAGTAAATGCAGATGGTAATTTTGCTGAAGTTACTCATTCAGTACTCCGTGCATTAGATATGCATTCACCTCCATGGTTTACTATAGAATCATATCCTTTACCGCTTGAAGAAGAGGAAAACCTTTTTGAGCCTAAGCCCATATCTATAGATATTATTGCAAAAGAATTCATTACCACGTGGGACTATACACCTCTTATCAATAAAAATCAGTTGCTAGACCTTTTAAACGATCAACAACAAATAATAAAAAACAAATTAGTTGAATTTGATTTTAGCAATAAAGCCACCCTGTTTTTTGAGGTTTTAAAAAGTACCGGATACAAAGTAAAAAACAAAATACCATGGACAGATATTGATGCATTCGTTGTGGAATACGAAATGCCTCTAGGGATAACTCATCACGGCGCTGCTCTATTACTTGATAATAGCCAGAGGTACGATATTATTTTCAGAAAACTGCTTGGAGCGGAGAAGGTTGCGGCCCTCGATCAGATGTCCGACTTTTTGTTTATATTTGATTCAAATCCCTCTCATCTAATCGGGTCACATTATGAACGAGACATGATAAATTATACCGAAAGTACTTCGCTATCACCATCAGTCTTCGTTATTGATCTTGTTCTAATTTCTGATGTAATATTTTCAAAAGTTTTGGAGCAGTTTGGAGATTTTTATTTACAGACCTTAATGGGCATGCCTTCCTTGAGAGAAGCTTATTCAGATTACAAAAAAGAACACAATTTAAAATTAAATTTAAATAAGTAAAAATTACTTACAGACATCACTTGGCTCATTCTGACAAGCATTAAAATTTATTTAATGCTAGAACGACACAAAAAAGCACTACTGTTTTCAATATAATCATTCAGACACATTACTGACCCAATTTGCTCTTTCTTTATTGCCTTAACAGATGGACAAGGGTATATGTTTCCCCCTGTATCAATATGAAAAAAACTTTGACCACCCAAACAAGCACCTTCTTCATTGGAGTGAGAACATATTTTGTGATTTGGCAAACCAGAAAATTCTACCTTAATTTTATGCTTTACAGATAGCCCCATTAAATCCTCAACTATTAGCTTTTCTTCTTCGACGGGCAAAAACAATTTTCCCCAATTATGAACGGCTTTTCCTTGCTTACAAAGGCCTAACACCCTAATCTTCCTGATATCATTTTTACTGCAGTACTCCCATAAAAGGTCGAATCCAGTTGTGTTTAATTTACTTAAAACTAAATTGATCTCTAAATTGATCCCTGCAAGTTTCATTAACTCAATATTTTTATCAACTGTAGCAATTGAATAATTATCCCCATATATTTTATAGCATTTTTCATGATTTCTTGAATGCATACTTATTCTTGCGGTCTTTAATCCATTATTTTTAAGCAATTGCCAATAATTAAAATCCTTTTTCAATGCCGCCGTTGTGCAGAGAATAGTATCATTTAGCTTGCTCGACCAAGTTAAAACACATTGAGGTAATGCGTTTAAAAGTAACGGCTCTCCACCTGTAATAGCTATCTTTCTTTGTTTGACATCTTGGCTACATGTCTTTTGAACAAAATCCAAAATCTTTCTTACAAGATCAAGACTCATATCGTGTTCCATTTTATTGTACGGTGTCGAACAAAACGAACAATCAAATGGGCAACGGTAACTTACATCTACAGAAAGTTCATAGTCTTTCATTTTATAATCCTTGTTTTTAGAAAATCAATGACCTTTTCCGTTTCCTTTTTTTTCTTTTCTCTCAAAGCGGGTGTCATTGATTTGATTTCATTTCTCTTCCCTTCAATTTCATCTAATTTAGTCTTTAAGTGTTTCAGTTTTTTATTCAAGTCACCATACGGAAATGCTGTTTTTCTTCCAATTGCTCTTATAAAATAAGAACACCATTGCGTGTCAGTTTTAAGGTAATCGTTACCTCCAAAGTCTTCAAGCAATTTTACAAAATCAGTACATACCATATTGTCTGTAATTTTATCTGCAATCTTTATAATATCAAGTTCCTCCTTGTGGCATATTAAAGGCTTATCTAGCAAAACAGTATTTGGATCAAAATATCCAATTGCTGACATCATCACAATTCTTCCAAGTCTTATATTTTTAATAGACCTTTTTAATTTCTTTTCTAATTGTTTTAAAAGTTCTTTAATTTCAAAATAATTTACTATGGAAAAAGTGCTTAATTCTTGACTTCTCAGTAATGCAAAAGCCGATAATTTATTATCTTTTTCAATCAAAAATTGAATTGCTATTAACGCCGGTGACATTTCATCTGGTTGGACCAGGGGTGACTTAGGATTATCAATGATTGGATTAGGGATTACAATATATGCCTTTCTAGCATTACTCCCAGCTTCTTTTAGCACCTTTAGAACATTGGCAAATTGATCAATTTTACCAGTCCACTGCAAAAAATCTTTTTTATGTTCATCATACCCCGGGTAGATATATTTCCATATTCTTTGACCATGTGTATAACCAAAATAAAATGCTTTTTCTGCACCCTTATTAGCACTGAGCCAAATATTAGTATAATCTTTTATCTGGCTTATTGTTTTTCCAGTCTTACTTCTCAGAACCGTCTTGTCTGACTGATCTTCACTTGCATTTTTTACCTCCAAAACAATTGGCCCAAAATAATTATCTACACATGGGCTTTTTTCAACATTTATTTGGGAAAATGCATCAATTGTTTTCTCGTATAATTCAGGTAAAGTCTCTGTAGTTATAGACAAAGAACTGTTTCTTTTAGAAACATCATTGCATAGTCCACTTTTGTAAACATCTATACATTCCAAGACTGGACCATTTGGAGTATTAGCAATCATATCCTTTTGAGTTATAACCCTGTTAGGCAGCCCAAATGCACAAAGGAGATGACGATGGTGGGCTAAATCTTCATTAGTCATTGATAATGCAACTTTAACATCAGCTGTTCTGTTCTTAACAACCCAGATTATCTCCCCATTATGGAAACGAATGTCTTCAATGGCTTTACGTGCTTTTGTTTTAGGACTTTGACTTGAAGGATCAACAATATCTGCCCAGAAAGGTCGATCAGTTCCACCATCAGATATATCTGCTAATCTAAATAGCAGGCATAATAAAAGCTCTTTCCGCTCCAACTGGGAAGGCAAAAAAAGCGGGTGCATTACTCCTAAAGAATGAAAAGCGATGATGTTACACAACATATTTTTTTCTTTTTTACTAAGCCCTATTATCTTCAGTTTTCTTATTCTGTCTTTGATTAAGAAAGCCGATTGAATTCCATGATCACGGTATAAAAAAGAATCCCTTTCAGGAATTGATTCTTCTATCTGTTTTTTTATTTCATCATTTGATGATTTTGACAAATCATGAAACAATGCAGCATAAAACAAAACCAAGAAATCTTTTTTTAATAGCTTTTTCTCTAAAAAATTTTCCAACTTGATACAACCTTCAAAAACTTTATATGAATGTTGAATACCATTTGCCCCCGATACTGTTTGTAAATTGCGAATGGCTTTATCAACCGGAGATTGAGGATCATTATTAATTTTATCGATAATTGTTTTTGAAACATTGCATTTGCGAAGGAGATTTATAAAATCTTTTTTCCCTTTTAACATTAAGAAGTCCTCTTTTAATAGTTGTTCCCAGGCACCCTAGAGATAAAATCGTGGACAATCACAGGGTCACCCATTAAAGCAATCTATGGGTTCAGGTCTTCATTCTTGACAAAACCCCTCGCTGACTCACCCAAGCCTATATTATTAATATATTTTCAACCAACCATTCCTAAAAGTTTTCGTAGTTAGGGCTACACTCTTGACAGTTGTTCCGCACTTGTTGTCAAAAGCGTAGCCCTTCTCCATTTGTTTTTGATTAGAAAGGAAGACCATTGTTGATATGGATACTGGCTTGCGAGTAAAAACCTGCATTCTGGCTATAACGGGTTTTAAACCCATGGGCGATCAGTCCATACACAGCATCACTGTTTGGTTGCTCCCACTCAATCCTTCCATAGCCAATAATAGCTGTTGCGCTGCCGGTAATGGTCACTAACACCGTCTCGTTTGAATCCAGATCGAACGTTGCCGATGAGCCTGAATGGTTATCATCCCAGGTTGCGGATACACTTGATTCAGCCCGAATTTTGCCGGCGTCATAATTGTCGTCATCGGTTACGATAGTTCCGCTTGCATCATATAATGTAAGAGTTACTGAAGTGGTAGCGTTGGTTACATTTGTAATAAACAAATGCGTAACCTGGTAGTAAGAAGAACTGGTATAGTTTCCGTGGTAATGAGGAAGAACTGCCTTGCCGCTTGCTGCAAACACCGGTCCCTGGAAAAACAAGATACTTAAGACTACTACCAGACTCATTAATAACTTTTTCAATGTTCCGTCCCTCCTTCTTAATGGTTAGTATACATTATTGGAAAAATTCAGGGGCGCCCTGAAGCTCCCCCAGCTTGAACCCTTCTTACAAAGATGCCTCAAATTCAATTGTGCCAAAAAAGGTCACCTCATCAAAACAATTACCTCCGGCAATTCCGGTACAGGGCTGGCCGGCTTCTTCTGTACCACTATAAAAACCATTACCCTCATCTTTCAGGCTTTCCGGATTTTCAAACATGGCAAGCACTATGAGGGCCGCAGGCCGGATTGTTCCATCTGCACGTTTTACCGAAATAACACCATCCGGTGAAACAGTCTCTATGAGAACTTCTTCCTGAAAATAGATATCTGTAATGGCTCCCCTGGGATAACCATTCTCATCTACTTCCCACCCTTGCAGTGCATAACACTGTGGATTTATCAATTTGCTTTCCTGGCTCAGAAAAAAAGAACTGGACCTGGTGTAATATATGCCTTTATGAGTCCTAACAGAAAAATATCCTTCACCAGTTACTGACAGGTTAATTGTAGTATTGTCGGGGTTGACACATACGAAATCATCACATCCGGATAAAGCAATGAGGGCCATGATAAAGATCAGGGAAAAAACTGTTTGTATAACGAGCTGCTTGTCTCTATAGACATTCTGTTTTTTTTCATCGTTAAACATATTCTACTACCCCCTTCTATATTTCAGAACACATTAACCAAATTATATTGAATGTACATCATGGAGGTCCGGGTCTTCATTCTTGATAAAACCCCTCGCTGACTTTCTCACGCCCTTCTTCTCAGAAATTTTATTATCAAATTCACTATCAACCATTCCTACGCAACTATCAGGCCGTGCGACGGAAGCAGATCACGCAGAATATAGGTGCGCAGGTGTGCGGCGGCCTGGTAGAACTGGAAGACGGGCTTGTTTTTAATTACTGTTGAATTTCTGAGGTTCTCCATGAGCGTGCGTTGGTAGTACCAGCCCTTGGGATCGTAGATCGGTATTCTCATTTCTGCATCATACAGGGAACCGGCCAGCGCTGCCTGCTGCCAGGCTTCTATACGTGTTGTTTTTCCGCCCTGTACCTTCAGGATATCAGCAACGGTTGGTTGTATGGTTGCAAACTTTTTCCGCCCCCCGGCAGCCAGTGCAGGCTGCTTTTTGGAAGCTGTCAGAAAAAAATCATACAGGGCCTGGCAACCCTCCATAAATGTTTTGGGGTTATCGCGGATGGTGGGCTTTTTTGCCCCCTGGTACGTGAATCTCCACTTTAAATAAGGCAGGTCCGGATAGGTAATGACCGCACCGTGCCCCAGGGCTCCGGACAGGGTTTCGGCAGCCAGGGATTTTATTTTGGCCAGGCCGCCCCCCTCCCTGGGATATTTCTTCCGAAACTCCTTTGCTTTGTTGCGTAAATATTTTTCGGTCTTTTCGTCGCTTCCATGAAACAGTATGCTGTTGTTCCTGACCCTGTTTTTAGGTGAGCTGACACCGGAAAAGCCGTAGTGCGAAAAGGTGTCGGCATAGATATGGGCGGTGATGCCGAGGAGCGTCAGCGCGTAGGGCTTATTCAGCCGGGAGAGGCTGTAGGAAAGCAACTGCTCTATTGTTTTACTGGTGCCGGGTTTGCGGCAGATAAGACGCGATGCGTAGTCTGCTCCTTTGATGCCTGACAGAAAGTGGAACGGCACCCAGATTTGCCGCTGGTCCGCCATGTCGATGTTTTTGGTGTCTGCGGCGTGGTGGGCGGTTGCCTCCACATCGAGCCGGGCCCCGTCTTTTATCAGAACACTGTCATTTTCGGCGTTGTCGTCCACAAACTGTGCAGCAGTGGCAATGATTTTGGCGTTTTCTTCAGAAATGCCGGCCGCCCGTGCCAGTGCATACGTACCGTAATAATGCATGTCAAGCTGCATCGATACCTCCTGATGGTTGCAGGGGTGATGTACTCACTGTACGGGCTGGACTGATCGGTGTGCTGTAACGGCTCGCCCCCTTTTTTCATGTGCCCCGAACTCTTTTTTTTATTACTAGAGTTGCCGTGGTAAATCAAGAGATTAAATGAGTCACGCTGGTCTGCTGGATGGAAGCAGTTACAGCGCATTCCACCCTGTATCTCCCGGACGGCTGGTGAAGGTGCAAGACAAAAAGTGAGCAAAACTACTTAGCACAACAGTGTGCCGGATGCATGCAGCAGCAACGAAAGCCGTCCGGGGTTCAACACTCCTGTTAGTGGTTTCTACCTACGCCCTTTCACAAAGCCAAACAGCCGAGTTAACAGCTCAATCAAAGAAACCTGTCTTGAAAAAAGGTTTTGTATCCAAAAAAATCGGACGTGTCCCGCGGTGCAAGACACATTGAGCTGCATACACACGGACGGTTGTTTCACCTGCTTCATAATCAAATGATTTTACGAGCACATACAAACAGGTCCGCCCTCGCTTTTTTTTGGCACGCATTATGTAAAGATGCATGAACCAGTATATGTCGTGCATTTTTGTAAAACGTTAAGCAACCAGCCGTCTAGCAGAGGCCGGGCAAACGGCAAAACAAAAAATACTCATTTAGGAGGAACAACAATGCTGGACAACATGAAACTGGGAATAAAGCTGTTGGCGGGGTTTGGTGTGGTACTTGCCCTGATGGTGATCGTAGGTATAACTGCCTATAATGCAATAAACAGCGCCTCGAAAGGTTTCGGGCACTATCGTGAGATGGCCCGCGACACCGTGCTTGCCGGCCGGTTGCAGGCCAATATGCTGATGGCGAGAATGAATGTAAAGAACTTTATCATAACAGGAAGCGAACAAGACAAGCAACAGTATCAGGATTACTACAAAAAAATGTCCGGTTTTCTTGTAGAAGCCCAGCAGGAAATCAGCAACCCCGAGCGGGCAGCTAAAATAGACCTGGTAGACAGTGAAGTAGGTGATTACAATGAGGCGTTCAAAAAGGTGCTGAAATTTAGAGACCTGCGCAACGGGTATGTTAATGATGTGCTTAATGTAAAAGGGCCCCTTATGGAGAAAACGCTTACCGCAATTATGGAATCCGCCAAACAGGACGGCGACATGACGGCAACTTTTTTTGCGGGAGTCGGAATGAAACATCTTCTTTTGGCCCGGCTTTACATGGCCAAGTTTCTTGACACCAATGAACAGGCCGCCGTGGACCGCGTGAACGAAGAGTTTAAGAAGATGCAGACCCAGATGGCCACACTGGACCAGGAACTCCAAAACCCCGAACGCCGCCGGTTGCTGGGCATTGTCGTGGAAGCGCAGGAGATATACCAGAACACATTTAATTCCCTCGTGCAGACCATCTATGAACGCAACGAGACCATTACCGGCACCCTGGACCGCATCGGGCCTGAAGTTGCAAAACTCGTTGAAGACGTGAAGCTGTCCATCAAGGCGGTACAGGATGACCTGGGCCCGAAGCTCGTTGCATCGAACAACAGAAGCAATGCCGCCATTATTGTTATCGGTATCGTGGCTGTTTTTATGGGAGTTGCCATATCGCTCTTTATTAAAAACAGTGTTATGATACAGCTCGGTGCCGAGCCCGCGGAACTGGCCGACATTACCGAAAGGATAGCCACGGGCGACCTGACCATGAAGCTTGAATCAAAAGGAAAGCGGGACACCGGCGTGTTCGGGTCTACCAAAAAGATGGTGGACAGGCTCACACAGGTTGTAGAGGATGTGGTGGGTGGCGCAAGCCATGTACTGCACATGGCTGAAAACGTTAAAACGGCGGCCGAAAATGTGTCCTCGACCAGCGAGGAGATGAGCGCCAGTTCCGAAGAGATGTCCCAGGGCGCGACCGAGCAGGCTGCGGCCTCCGAAGAAGCCTCAAGCTCCATGGAGCAGATGGGGGCCAACATCAAGCAGAATGCCGACAATGCCCTGCAGACTGAGAAAATCGCTTTGCAGGCGGCTCTCGATGCACAGGAAGGCGGTAAAGCCGTGAATGAAACCGTGACCGCCATGAAAGACATTGCGGGCAAAATCACCATCATCGAGGAAATCGCCCGCCAGACCAACCTGCTGGCGCTCAATGCCGCCATTGAAGCGGCCCGGGCGGGTGAGGCAGGCAAGGGGTTTGCCGTTGTGGCCGCAGAGGTTAGAAAACTTGCCGAGCGCAGCCAAAATGCCGCCGCCGACATCAACCAGCTTTCCGCCAGCAGTGTTGCCGTGGCGGAAAAAGCAGGAGACCTGCTGGTTAAAATGGTACCGGATATTCAGAAAACAGCCGAACTTGTCCAGGAAATCAGCGCGGCCTGCAATGAGCAGACCTCCGGCGCCGACCAGATAAACAAGGCCATCCAGCAGCTCGACCAGGTAACGCAACAGAATGCATCTTCAGCCGAAGAGATGTCGTCAAGCGCCGAGAACATGTCGTCGAGCGCCGAGGAAATGGCTTCCAGCGCAGCCGAGATGACCGATCAGTCCCAGCGACTGCAGCAGACCATCGCTTTCTTCCGGGTGGGCGACAGGGCATTAGCCGGGCCTACCATGCGCATGCGGAAGCCGCTGCCGGCTTCACGTCACGACACCACATCGCACGTCCCTGCCGATGCAAGCCGGGAGATCCCAAAGGCCCTCCCCGAAAAAAAATCCGGCAACGGCGACAATCACCATGCCGGGGCAGGGTTTAATCTGAACATGTCCGGAGAACCCGGCAAAGAAGAAACGGATGAGGATTTTACAAGATATTGATTACACACCACAGCGTGTTCTCGAACAGGAGGTACTCTTATGGCAAAAGATATAAAAAAAACACGGCAATACCTGACCTTTATGCTGAGGAAAGAGGTTTTCGGCATCGATGTCGTCAAGGTGAAGGAGGTCCTCGACTATATTGATATCACAAAAATACCCCAGATGCCTGAATGCATGCGCGGGATAATCAATGTGCGCGGCACCGTGGTCCCCATTGTGGATATGCGCCTGAAGTTCGGAATGGAAAAGGCCGATACATCGGTCGACACATGCATTATTGTAATGGAGATCAGCTATGAAGGCGACATCATCACCATCGGCGCCCTGGCCGATGCGGTGAAAGAAGTGATTGACCTGCGCGGAGATGAAATTGAGCCGTCGCCCCGCCTCGGATCAAGCTGGAACTCCGAATTCATACAGGGAATCGGAAAACACAACGACGTTTTTATTATCATACTGGACATTGACCGAATATTCAGTAGTGCGGAAATCATGACACTCACATGCGAGGCCGATACGGCTATGAAAAACGCTACCGGGTTGCAGCTTGAAATGCAGGCATAATAGCTGCTTGCAGGGTACCCCGCCTGAAAGGCGGGATATCCCGGCAATTAAGTATTGATTAAATAAATGTGTTTCGATCTTCATCGGGACCCGTTCAGGCAAGCAAACGGGCCCGGCGTATCTTTGGTTACCGAGGGGGTTTCACGTTCTCCGGGAGCTTACGCCTATAGTGCCCGCACTGCGGGTCGCATAGAGGCCTTAGAACCTTCTGGGGAAAAAACATATTATTTTTTTACAAACCATTCTTCTCTTCCGAAAAATCAGTTTACAGGGAGTAAGCAGCCCTGCGGCTCTGACTTCAGACGACCAGGGAGCAATACCCCCAACCACAACGGGTGGCTTTTACTCACTGTACGGGCTGGATTAATCGGCGTGGCGTAATGGAGCACCCCCTTTTTTAAAGCACCCCAAGTTCTTTTTTTATTACTAAAGTCGCCGAAGCAAATCAAGAGATACACGGCACGGCCCTCTATACGGTTTCTCGCCTTGCATTCAATCTGCAATATACGCTATAGTGATGCAAAAAGCGAAAGATGAATAGTATTATCAAAGCTCCATGTCATCAACCGGCGATAACCACAATGAAAAACTTTTTCGGACTCTCTTCGGCATACTTGTTGCGGTTTTTTTGCTGGTGATAGTGCTCACCTTCCGGGATTACGGTGTTGGCTGGGATGAACGGGTACACTCCGTTTACGGAGAACTGGTTGTAAAATACTTTACCTCGGGTTTTAAAGACACGCGCTGCAATGGTTTTCTGGACCTGCAACTATACGGACCGTTGTTTGATTCGTTGTGTTCCCTCATATATAAAAATTTCGACGTTCCGAAATACGAGACCCGGCATCTGTGCACGGCCCTCATCGCCGTGCTTACCCTCTTCGGGGTGTTTAGGCTGGGACGGACGTACTTCGGGACTGCGGCGGGCTTTTTCACCACGCTCATCCTCCTGATGCTTCCCAGGTTCTACGGCCACGGCTTTATCAACTCCAAGGATATACCCTATGCCTGCGCATTCGTTTGGTCCATGATAGCCATCTTCCGGCTGCTGAAGCACAACAAACCGGCCTGGAAGGATTTTGCCTTGTGCGGCCTGACCATCGGGCTTACCCTGGCGGTCAGGGCGGGCGGGGTGCTGCTGGTTGCTTACCTGGCGGCGGGCATTGTGTTTCGCGCCCTGACGTGCGGTCCGGGCAAACAGAGATGGCCCGGCATTGGGTGTACCGTGGCCGGCGGGCTGCTGATGGTGGGTATTTCCTGGATTGTTATGATTGCCTTCTGGCCCTGGATGCATGACAACCCTTTTGCCAATCCTGTAAAAGCCTTCCAGGCCATGACCGACTTTCATTACACCTACCCCGTGTTGTTCGAGGGAACCCTGCAAAGCAGCGATAACCTGCCGTGGTACTACCTGCCCAAGACGCTGACCCTGACCACACCCCCGGCAATTATTGCGTTGTTCATTGTCGGCCTGGGCATTGCGGCATGCTCCATATTCACGGGCTTTCGCACCAGCCAGACCATGTATTACTGCATGGTGCTCCTGTGGTTTTTCTTTCCCATCCTGTATATCATCGTGAACAAACCCAACATCTACGACGGCATCCGCCATTTTATTTTTATTTTACCGGCCATGGCCCTGATGTGCGGTGTTGCCGCGGCAACATGCTACAACGTTCTTGCGGAAAAACTGCAAAGGCCCCTGCTGGCCCTGGCGTTCATGATTGCGGTTGTGCTGATGCCGGCACGGGACCTCCTCCTGCTGCACCCCTACCAGATGACCTATTTCAACTTCGGTGCCGGGGGGGTCGGGGGGGCCTGGCAAAACTATGAAACCGACTACTGGACTACCAGCTACCGGGAAGCAGCCGGCCGGCTGAACCGTCGCGCCATTGCCGAACCCGGTGAAGAAATGGTGGTGGTTCTGGCGGCAAATTTTTACAGCCGTGTCTGCGCCGAGTATTACCTTGCCCCCAACGTAACCGTCTACCCCCGGTTCACCGGCAAAGAGCCCCTGCCGCCGGAGTTCGACTATTATGTGTCTACCACCCGCTACAAGCTGCACGAACGATTTCCGGACCTGCCTGTAGTGCACACTATCGGCAGGCAGGGGGCGATTTTCTGTGTGATAAAAGACGGAAAGAAACAGAAGCCTGAGTGATACGGGCTGAGAGCCCGCCGCGCATACCCGTTACCTCATTTCAGCGGCGCTCGGATCCGTTGCATGCACGTTTTAGCGCTTCCTGATCGGTTTGCCCAAGATACACAAGGTTATTACCATACAGCGTTCCCTCGCAAAAATACTCCTTTGCAACGTTCTTAGGCCGGAAAATATTGTTCAGCAGCACATTGAGTTGCATGGTGGATACGCCCGGACGGTAGGGTATATCAACAACTGCGGCAAGCGGTTCTTCGGCATTAATGCGCACAACATTCTCCTGCAGGCGGAATGGGCTCCTTCTGCAATCAAGGCATCTTTTTGTCATGGCCAGCAATTCCGGCACAAAGGCCGTTAGCTGCAAACAGAGAAGGGCTGTTGCCGCCCACCACAAAAAGCCCCTGGCTTGGTGCGCCGGCCGCGCAATGACCAGCGCACCGGTAAAGGCAAGCAGTAACTGGGCAGGCAGCATGCCGCGATACGAAATAATGTTGAACCCGCTGCTTTTCAGACACACTATGGCGATGAAGCTCAACGCGATAAAAAGCACAATGCACCTACCCTGCCGGGAACCGTCATCGCGTGCGGCAAAAACCCGTTTGCAGTACAGGACAAACAAAACCAGCAGCACACCGAACTCGGCCACATAAAACAAACCGTAGACCGGCAACTGTTTGAGCGGCACGGTAAAGCCCAGCGACCCCTTCATATCAAGATAAAAACCCGCAACCGGAAGGATCCCAAGACCCAGACCTGCGGCAAGGCAAGCCGCCCGGGCAAGTTGTTCTTTCGGCCGCGCCCACATACCGACCAGGAGCAGGCACCCCGCAAACAGGCTTGAAAACAGCGCCGCATACACCGAAAATCCGGCCTCCAAACCCAGGAGCAGGCCGCAGACAAACCATACCCGCATTGTGTCGCCTGCCCTCATCAGGAAAGCAAACACCAGGGCGAACAGGGCCAGGCCGTGGGCGTGCTGCGGTGCCCAGAAATAGGTGCTGTAGAAATTGCTCACCTGCATATCAAGGCCCATGCCTTGTGCCCACCACTCGGTATGCCAGTTGCCGGCTCCGCTCATCCAGGCCCTGATCATAACCGGCCATTCATGCAGGCCCCCGCCTGCCGTTACCAGCAGTGCAAAGAAGGTTTTGGCAATTGCAGACCGGGGCAGGCAACCGTTGATACACAGTATGACGAACAGCGTCAGACAGCCCGCGGTGAGGCCGGTATACACCGCCCACAGCATCTTTAGGTTCAGACCGGTTTTCAGGGTATAGGCGGCCGCCGGCAGCATGTAGGCGTAAAAATAGTAACCGAAATCAAATTCCGGAAACAAAAAGTGCTTGAGGGCCGGAAACGTGGCAAAAACGGATACGATTTTCTGATAGTGCCAGGGGTCGTCATGGATGGCCTCCGGCAATGCGGCCTGGGATGCGATCAGGCGCGGCACGGTTATTACAAACGCAAAGCACAGGGCAATGAAAACCTGGGCCGGAGTGGGCCGGCAGGGCTCAAGAATCCGGGCGAGCTTTTTTTTGAAGACAAACAAAAACGCACTGACCAGCACAACTGCCGCAAGGCAGCAGGCCTGCAGCAGGACCGGCGGTTCTAATGGGGAAATACCGGCACAGGCCGCCCCCAGTATAAACGCCAGGGGCGGGACAAAAAGCAGTATCGCGCTCAACCATGCACAAAGAAACATCCTTTAAGCTCTCCACGGTGGTCGGGTGATCAAAAGTATAGGAAAACAGACCAGTTGGGTCAACAGTAAAATAGACACAAGCGCGGTACCCGGCATGTGCTCTTCCGGGTTCGTCATGCTGCGTATATATAATTATATACGGCCCTCTTCCACGGACCCGGCCCCATGACACCCTGCTCTTTGCGCAGCAAAAACAGTCGTTTTCCGGCGGGATACCGGGCGCGTCCCCCACGGTAATCTATAATGCATTGTATTTCCTTATATTTACATTGAAATCCCGTGAAAAAGAACCTATACTTTAAGGGCAACCTCTGTTTTGCGCCCTGAAAATCTGAAAGAAAGCATAACGAGAGATGAGCTTATCGATCAGTCCCGTCGGTGTCTATATTACCGTTACCCGTAGCGGGTTCTCCCGGGGCGGCGCAGTTACCTCGCGCCCGGCAACCCGCCAGAGCGCCTTTGCCGACACCGACTTCCAGGCCCTCAGCCGCGACATACCTACGGACCGGACCGTGTCCCTGGCCCTGTCGCAGCTCAGCGCCAAAGCAACCACCCTGAACCAGTTGCTCAATGCCGTGGACATTCCCACCGGGTCGAGCACCGGGTTCCTGCGCACGGTGCAATCGTCCAACAGTACAAAGGCCGTTGGGCAGGCCCTGGCCCAGGCAACCATCCGCTCATACAGCCTGGAGACCGACCGCCTGTCCAGCGCCAAAACACTGCAGAGCGATGTACTGGACAGCAGCGACACAACCGCGCTTTCCGCCGACACTCACTCCTTTACCATGACCGTGGACGACATCGACTATACGGTAAGCGTGGAAGTGGAAAGCGGCGATACCAACAAAGAGGTTCTGGACCAGTTGGCCCGGGCAATCGGCAGCGTCAGCAGCGATATTGACGCCGTGGTGTCTGAAAGCGAGCGACCGGTCTACTCCACCCTGCCCGGCAACCTGACCGAAAAAGTTGCCTACCTTTCGGTGGGCACCAGCATGTCCGGCTCCTCACCCGAGTTCAGCCTGGCGGACACCGGCAGCGGCACCATTATAGAAACCCTGCAGCTCGACCGTAGCGTTTCCCGTGGCGGCTCGGCCCGGTATGCCCTGGAAGGATTCTCGGGAACAACCGATACCGACACGGTATCGGCCGACAACGGCAAACTGTCTATCCAGCTCCTGGACACAACCGGCGAGCGGGTTACCCTGAGGGTAGAAGCCGCACTGGGACCGGTGGTACAGTCCGTTACCAACACCGTTTCCGCCTATAACAATTTTATATCCTGGCTGGGCAACAACTCAGACACCATTGATCCGGAACTGCAGGCCGGGCTGACCCGGGAGCTCAATGCCCGCGCCCTGGACCTGCAGCAAATCGGACTGGATGTTACCTCCGGGGGCAAAATCAGGATTACGGACCAGTTTGCCTCCGCCGTTAATACCGATATATCAACCGTCAGGGAAACCCTGCTGGGCAACGACGGACTCTTTACCGAAATCGCGAAACCCGTACAGGACATTGTTACCAGCGGCGCCAAACCCTATGCCAGGACCTACTCTTCTAGCTTAAGCATTTACGCTTGAAGTATGGGCTGTCGGATAACGCTCATCTCCTTGAATAAAAACCTTTCAAGCTTCCTAAAATACGGTTACTGGCTTAGTTAATACTGTCGATTCGTTAATGCCCTTGCCATTGGTTACTGACTTTGAAACACGAACCCTTTGCAACGCAGCCGAGTGCAACGATTTCAGACGGAGAAAAGGGGCGACATGTCTGAGTCCCGGCCTGCCGGGACGAGTTTGTTGACCCGCCGGATGAAATTGTGCCGCGAGGGTATCCCGCCTAGGCCCAAAACAAGCGAAGGGTTCGTAGCGAGGATGCTGAAATGCTCGGAGATACAGGCTACCGAAAGCCGAAGAATCGTACTCATCTGTACGTTGATGAGGCTGTAGGGAGTACAGACTGTAGATTTGGGCATTACGGCAGCCGCAGTAGAATTCTTCGCTTGTTTTGGGCCTGGGGCGGGACACGTTGCAGGGTGCCTTTCTTTTGCCTCCTTTTCTTTTGCACAAAAGAAAAGGAGGAGGCGCTTGCGTCTTATTAATACCAATCTGAATTATTGAATATTTTTGCGACTCTTTTTATACAGACGGAAAAAACCAACCCCTCCCCCTTTCATACATACCCATTGATTCATCCATATTCTTCTGCTATACATTGATAGATTAGGAACTGCACGGGAGGGTACCAGCCCGTACTGAACATCCACGGAAATTCAAAGCAAGAAATGATATTAGCAAAGGAAAAACAATGACTTTTGAACTCAAACCATCAGGCGCCTACCCCGGAATTAAGGGCCCCCTGCTT
>JANQGV010000187.1 GCA_028282925.1 Thermodesulfobacteriota bacterium | reverse complement strand
AGAGAATGTTTCCGGCCTGGTGCGGTTGCTTCGGGGTAATGCCCTGGTTGCCATGGAAAACGTCGCGCTGTGGCACGAGCGCGATATCAGTCATTCCTCCGCCGAGCGGGTCATCGGCCCCGACAGTACAACCATACTTGATTTCATGCTTGTCAGGTTTACGGGTCTGCTGAAGAAGCTGCTGGTATATCCGGAAACCATGATGGAAAACCTCAACAAGACCCGGGGCCTTTTTTATTCGCAGAAGATACTGCTCGAGTTGACCACGCAGGGTGTTTCACGTGAGGACGGTTACCGCCTGGTGCAGAAAAACGCCCTGGAAGCTTGGGACCGGCAGAAGGATTTTAAAGAAATGATCCTGCAGGATGCCGAAATTACAAACCTGATACCGGTTGAGCGGATTGAAGAATTGTGCTCCCTGGAGTCGTTTACCCGGCATGTAGATGATATTTTTAAACGGGTATTCGGTTAACCGTCAGAACCAGGAATCGGTAACGCAACGGTTTATAGTGCTATGAAACGCGCCGTTTTTCTCGACAGGGATGGAACCATTAATTACGACGTAGGATACCTGAACCATCCCGACCAGCTTGAATTTATACCCGGGGCGGTGGAGGCCATTCGGATGTTGAGGGAGGCCGGTTTTTCCATCGTGGTGATTACCAACCAGGCCGGTATTGCCAAAGGACTTATCCCGGAAGAGCAGCTTCCAAAAATCAATGCGGCCTTCAGCCGTATGCTTGATGAGGTCGACGCTGCATGCGACGGTTTGTACTACTGCCCCCATCACCCCGAAGGAAAAGTTGAAGACTATGCCCGGGCATGTGATTGCCGCAAACCGGCTCCCGGTATGCTCCTGCAGGCCGCCGAAGACCTGGACATTGACCTCGTGCGATCGTATGTTGTGGGGGATAAATCCAGCGATGTGCAATTGGGGCATAATGTGGGCGCCACGGCTGTCATGGTTTTGACCGGGCACGGGCGCGACGAGCAGAAACAGTATCCGGCAGACTATACCCCGCCGCATTATACCTGCAATACACTCTATGAGGCCGCCCAGTGGATTCTGGAGCAGGAGGGCCGTGACAGCTAGTTACTCTTCATGGCTCGGGACCTTGTGATGCTGCCGGATACCCAGGTATGGTTCCTGTAATGAATATTTTAATCATACGACTGAGTGCCATAGGTGATGTGATTCATGCGCTTCCGGCAGTGCCTCTTTTAAAACAGCACTATCCCGGGTGCCGGATTACATGGCTTGTGGAAGAAAAGGCGGCCGGTCTGCTTGAAGAGTACCCCGGTATCGACCGGGTGCTTGTGTCCCGGCGGCAAAGCTGGCTGGCGGCGCTGGGCAGGGGGACTATGCTCCAGGCTGCAAAAGAAACGGCAGCATTTGTACGGGATGTGCGGCAGCAGCGTTATGACCTGGTGCTGGACTTCCAGGGGCTTTTGAAAAGCGGTCTGGCGGCGGGACTTGTCCGGGCAGTGCGGAAGGTGGGTTTTGATAATGCCCGGGAAGGAAGCCGGCTGTTTTATCACGAACAGGCCCCGGCGGCGGAATGTAACGACCATGCCATAAAACGTCATATGGCCCTCCTTGAATATCTGGGCATACCGGCAGCCGAACCCCGTTATGCATTTCCCCTGGATGGGGTTGCACGGCAGGTTGCAGACCTGCTCGAACGGGAAGGGATCGACCGGCAACGGCCTTACATGTGTGTGCATCCCCGGACCCTGTGGAAAACAAAAATGTGGTCGCCCGGCAAAACGGCCGGGTTGTGTGCCCGGCTTGTACAGGACCATGATTGCCGGGTGCTGCTTACGGGCGGTAAGGGCGATGCCGGGGAGTGTGAGAGGATCCGTGCCGAGGCCGGTAAAGGTGTCTATACTATTGCCGGAAAGACATCCCTGCGAGAATCGGCCTGCCTGCTTGCAGATGCGGCCCTGCTGGTAACGGTTGATTCCGGGCCCATGCATTTGGCCTGCGCTGTCGGCACCCCGGTGGTTGCTCTTTTCGGCCCTACGGCCCCGTGGCGTACCGGGCCATTTGGAAAGGAGTACTCGGTAGTGAGGAAGGAGATGGATTGCAGCCCCTGCTACAGCCGTAAAAAATGTCCGGTGGGACATCACCGCTGTATGGATGATATAAGTGTTGATGAAGTTGTCAAAGTGTGCTGTAATTACCTCACGAAATAACGCTCAAGGGCAATGACCGGTCTCGTGCAGCGCCGGAGCTTACGTAAAGGAGAGAGCACATGGCTATCAGTAAAGAACTTCTGGACATTCTGGTATGTCCCAAGTGCAAAGGAGATATACGGCTGACCGAACAGGAAGACGGGCTTGTTTGTGATGCCTGCAAGCTTATGTATCAGATTAAAGATGATATTCCCATTATGCTCATTGACGAGGCCGTTAAACTGGATTGATGGATGAAATCACATTTGTTGTTACAAAGGGTTGCCGTGAGTTCGGCAACCCTTTTTTTATCTTCAGCAATCAGTATTCGTGAGTGGAAACAGTGCAGGCTTGAAAAGGATGTTCTAAAAAAAGACAAGGGCTAATAGATTATCTTGATTTTAGCACCGGGGATCAGGGGGGAATTTACGGGCATGCCGTTGAGTTCCGCCAGTTTTTTGGCCTGTACAGCGCTCCCGAGGGTGCGTCTGGCAATCTGGGCGAAGCTATCGCCGGGTCGAACGATGTAAAGCTTTAAATGCCGCAGGTGGTCTTTGGGGCCGAACGCCAGTCCTTCAAGATATGATTTGTATCTGTCCGCATATATGCGGCGGGCCGGCGGAGCCGGACTGGTGTTGTTTTGTAATTGTCCCATGGTATTTTTCATCGTGTCGACAACCTTGCATTTTGCTTCAATGCGGGAAATGCGGTCGAAAATATAGGGGTGTGTTACCAGGTACTGCTGGGGTCCGGTGGGACCCTGCCCCTGGTAGGACAGCGTCCGCATGAAAGAGGCGATTTGCAGAGGGTCGTACCCGACTTCAACCATATACT
>JANQGV010000141.1 GCA_028282925.1 Thermodesulfobacteriota bacterium | reverse complement strand
ACGAAGGCATTCTTCGTTAGGCTACAAAAGCCCCATGGCATTTGAACAGGCCATGGCTGCCCCCTAACCGAGGTGTCCGTTTTTCGGGGGGAAGATCAGTTGGTCTCTGTAAATAGTATGAGAAGGTGTGCTGTCTGCTTAAAAGTAACCTGTATTTCTCCGAGTTGTGCTTACTATTCAAGGTCGAGAAATGAATATTATTGTTCTTGGTTACACAAGCTTAGAGGCTTTTTTAGAATTTAAGGTGCAATTATGGAAAACATTTTAATGAAAAATCTGACACAGATAGACGCTGTCCAGAGATTACTAAAAGCTCGTGCATTAAATCTTGAGACAGCCCGAGAAGTTCTGACAAATCCTGAAGAAATTTTAATAAAGATTCAGAACTTTGAACTTGCGCAAAGCATGTTTAAATCACCTTTTGCTCTGCCAGATGAAAGTGTTGATGGTCTTATTCGCTTTGCATTTACAGAAAACAATTTTCCTGTTGGATTTGAACTTCCTG
The DNA here is from genome assembly GCA_028282925.1 of Thermodesulfobacteriota bacterium. GTDB lineage: Bacteria > Desulfobacterota > WTBG01 > CAIYCZ01 > CAIRTM01 > JANQGV01. The sequence continues at coordinate 23,687 of JANQGV010000141.1, read as the reverse complement.
AATGCCACACACTTTTGGCAGGTCAAACAGGATGCGGCAAAAGCACTTTGTTAAGGATTATTTTTGATCAGGCACTTATGTTAAACAAAATTAATAATAATGAATCTCCTTTTATGGATGAAATTGTTTGCTGGCTTTTTGTTAAAGCTCCTGACATGAGAAGTCTTCTAGAAACAGAGGAAAATATTTTAATTGTGAATTTTCAAAATATAAAACTCAATCCTCTTGAACCTCCTCCAGGAATGAATGTAATGGAATGGACTAATGTGTTTGCTGACTTCTGGATTCAGGCATTTGGCTTGTATGAAGCAAGCAAGGGTTTTTTGATTGAGTGCCTTGAAAATCTTTATTCTAAATATTCTACTCTTGGATATTATCCGAGTTTGTTTGATCTTTATTATTATGTAAGGGCAATGAAGTTTACTGCAATATCACGAACAGCAAGGTATCAGGAATCTGTTTTAAATCGTCTTGGAGGATTACTTAAAAGTTCACTTGCAAGTATTTTTGATTGTTCTCGGGGACATGTGAACAATCTGATTAATCAGCACACAATTTTTGAGATTCCGTTTCTTGCAACAGAGCAGCAGGTTTTTATTGTGAACTATTTGGTGAGCTATCTTTTTTGTTTCAAACTTATTAATGAAAATGCTTTGAGACATTTTGTAGGAATTGATGATTCTAATACAATTTTTGATTCTTCTTTTGAGAAAAGACCTGACATGGGACTTCCGATTATTCACCAGCTTTTATCAACTATAAGGAAAAGCAAGATTAATGTTTTTGCCTGTACACAAACACCACATCAGATTGGTGCTGCTCTTCATAGCAACGCATTTGCAAAAATTATGTTTTCTCTTTCTAACGGCAAGGACATAGATTTTATGCAGCAGGGTATGGGTATTAAGGAACCTGAACAACAAGCCTATTGTTTTAAACTCAAACCTCGTGAGGCAGTTATCAGGTTTGCTTCACGGTTTCAAGAACCGTTTGTTATTAATATTCCAGAGGTTGATTTATGAGTTTGTTTGATGATGAATTTGTAAAACAAAATAATAAAAGAATTCTTTCTGGTTTTAGTTTTCAGCCACGATATAAACCAGAACCAAAACAGGAAGAGGTAAAACAAGAGCAGTCAAATCCGCAATCACAAAAATCTGCTAAATCCCAAGATGTACTTTTGGATATTTATAACAGGTTTGATGTCCAATCTTCAAAACGTTCGACTGATTTAGGATTGAGTGCTGAAGTTGCAAATAAGATTTACAAGCACATTGAGAAAGAACAGCTTGTTGAAAAAATCAGTTTGAATGTAACAGGTAAAAAAGGCGGGCTTTCAAAATATCATGTTTTAACTAACAAGGGATATGAAGCCATTAACAAAAAACCAATTAAAAGGTCAGGTGGCACTGGTGCAAAACATTTTTTTCTTCAGAGGTATTTTAAAAAGCATCTTCCTGAAAAGGGATTCAGCAATGTTGAAGTAGAAAAGAACTTGGAAGGTAAACGAATTGATGTGTATGCAATTTTTGGAGAGTTGAGAATTGGAATTGAAATTTGTATTACTACGATTAAAACAGAGCATCTTAATGTGCAAAAGGATTTTGATAAATGCGATTGTATTTTTGTTGTGTGCTCTGACAAAAAAACAAAGCAGAAACTTGAAAAGGAAATTCCAGAGAGCAAAGCTGTAATTTGTGTTGTTCATGAATTTTTAAATGCACCAGAAGAATTAATCAAACGTGCATTGGATTTGAAAAGACAGTTGAGGATTGTGTAAGGGATTAAATGTTTTTAAGACCTTAAAATATTTAAACGCCAGAATTTTTTATAAGGTAGATGGGCCGGTAGTATAAGGATAATGCACTCAGCCTTATCAACTGAACAATCCGGGTTTGAGTCCCGGCCGGTCCATCCGGACTTATGATTAAATATAAATACTATTATATTTAAACTTTTCGGAAGCTGGATTTGTCGGGATTGTACATAATATTTCTAATCAATAATTTGTTTTTATCATCGGCAACTATGCCATGGAAAATCTTGACACAGAAGAGGATTTTGTCATACTGACTCCTGAGGAGGTCGCCCGATTTTTGCGGAAGAGTGTGAGTTGGGTTTATAAAAACTGGCAGAGGTTGGGCGGCAGGAAGCTCGGGGGTTCTCTTTTCTTTCCGAGGAAGGAGGAACTCTATGAGCATATATTTCACAAAGGGCAAGGGGTGGAGATACGATTTCACCCTGAGCGAAAGAAGATTCACAAAGGCAGGATTCAAAACAAAGGCATCGGCAAGAAAAGCCGAAGCACAAAGAAAGGAGGAAATACTCAATCCGAAAAAGAGTGTAGAGACTCAAACCGACATGGTCTTTTTGGAACTGGTGAATAAACGGCTTGATTTTCTGCAAGCATACAGGTCTGAAAGATATTATGTTGATTATGTCTATCTTGCCAAACGTTGGGTTAAGAAATGGGGGAAGCTGAACTGTTCTGAAGTTTCAACTGATATAGTGCAAGCACACCTTATCAAACGTTCCAAGGTTTCAGCAGTCACGGCAAATACTGAATTGAGATATCTGAAAGCCGTTTTCAATTTTGGTATTAAAAGAAAATGGATTGCTGAAAACCCGACAAATGATATTGAGTTTTTTCCTGTTGAGAAAAAGGAAAAATACATTCCCCCTCTGGAAGATGTTATTAAGGTTATACTGGCCGCTGATTTTGATACTCAGGATTACTTGTATGTTATTAAGGAAACAATAGGACGGGTTGGAGAAATCAACAGATTGAAATGGAGTGATGTATCTTTTGAAGGCAGGTATGTTGTTCTGTATACGCGGAAGAAAAAAGGTGGACATCTTACACCCCGTAAAGTTCCAATGACTGAGAAGTTGTATGATGTATTATTGAAACGCTATCAGAAACGGGACACATCAAAACCATGGGTTTTCTGGCACAGGTATTGGAGCGCTAAGGAAAAGAAATTTGTTGAAGCTCCGTATAAAGACCGAAAGAGATTAATGAATGGTCTTTGTGCAAAGGCAGGGGTCAGGTATTTCAGGTATCATGCTCTTCGGCATTTAGGTGCTTCTGTTCTTGATAGTGCGAATGTGAATATAGGAGCTATACAGAGAATTCTTGGTCATGAGAACAGAACAACAACTGAGATTTATTTGCATTCAATCGGCGAGTCAGAACGTGAAGCCATGAAGGTTTTTGAAGAAGTTTCCAAAAAAGTCTCACACTTTTCTCACACTTTTTCCCAATAAAAAAAACAGACAGTCAGGGTGAAACTTCCAACTATCTGTTTTCACTTTTGAAAATGGAGCCGGCGATGGGAGTTGAACCCGCGACCTACTGATTACGAATCAGTTGCTCTACCACTGAGCTACGCCGGCTTTATTGTCTTCCCGACGGTCGAAAAACATTCATCTGCGGCGTTGCGCGAATCGTTCATCGTTGCGACGTACAAAAAAGTACGCCTCACTCTTCACGAATTCGCACGCCTTGCATCTAAATATTTTTCATCCGTCTTATAGTATGAGCTCTATCCATGTATCCCTGTGGCTACATGAACGAGAAGAAAGAGCGTTTGATAAAATCAAAATTGCTTTTGATCTGGTCTTTTCCTTCTACTATTTCATTGTGGCCGGGAAGCAGATAGGCTGCCTCGATGCCGGAAATGTTTTCAATGCTCTGTTTCAACACCTGTCCGCTGCCGCCGGGAAAATCGGTGCGACCGATGCTGCCGCTGAAAACCACGTCGCCGGTAATAAGGGTTTCTTTCTCGGCCCAGTAGATGCAGACCGAACCGGGCGAGTGGCCCGGGCTGTGTATGATTTTCAGCTTGATGCCCTGGAGTTCGTTTTCACCCTCTTTGCAGAAGAAGTCGGGCTTGAAGGTGGGCTCACTCAGGCCGAACATGCGGAAGAACTCTTTGCCGATTTCATCCAGGAATTTCTGTTCGTCCTCGTGCATGGTCATTTGCACCGAACCGCTGTTGAAGTGCGCCACGCCGTCGATGTGGTCGGGATGCCCGTGGGTGCAGAGTACCAGCTTGATGTCGTCGGGGTTCAGCCCGTCTTTTTTCATGGCTTCGAGGGTATCGGGGACATAGCGTTTCAGTCCGGGGTCGACCAAGATAAGACCGTCGCCCTGGAGCACATAGGTGTTGCAGTTGTTTTCCATGAAGTTGGTCCATGGATATGCATATACGCCGTCGGTTACTTTCATGATTGTTTCCTTATATTTATAAGGTTTTCGATCTATACAGAATTTTATATATTTAACATCATTACATGGAAAAGTGCAAGCAAAAGTGTGGGGACGCTGAAGTAAAACGACTCACTCTTCATGATTTCGCGTGCCCTGTTTTTGAATATTTTACTGCAGCATCTATACCCGCATGGGTTGACTTTTGGGAAAATGATGCTTAATTTACATTATACGCATGACGGATAAAATGTATTTTGTTCCCCTTATACTGATACCATAAAGTACTGCTTGACCGGGGTAGTAAAATATTATAGAACGAAGTAGGCAAAGCGATAACTATTGAATTTTCTTATGGAAGGTGAGTGCTATTATGGTGTATCAGGTTGATAAAGATCCGGTTGATATTCCCTCTACATTACCATTGCTGCCGGTGCGAGATATTGTAGTGTATTCGTATATGTTTCTGCCGCTCTTTGTGGGAAGGGAATCCTCCATCAAGGCCGTGGAAGAGGCCATGGAAAAAGACCGTTTGATCCTGCTTGCCACCCAGAAAGACCCCGCCAATGACTCGCCCAATCCCGACGATATATACTCGGTCGGGACAGTTGCAATGGTTATGAAAAAGCTGAAACTGCCCGACAACCGGGTCAAGATCCTGGTGCAGGGGCTGACCAAGGCCCGTATCAAGAACTACCTCTCAACCGAACCGATGCTGACGGTGGAAATTGAAAAGATCGAAGAGCAGCCCATGGAGGATGTTTCGGTTGAGATGGAAGCCCTGATGCGTAATGTGAAGGAGCAGTGCGAAAAGATTTTGTCACTCAAGGGCCTGGTTTCTCCCGAGGTCATGGAAGTGCTTGAAAACGTGAACGATCCCGGGCGGCTTGCCGACCTGGTGGCATCCAATCTGCGGCTCAACATTGAAGAGTCCCAGATGATTCTCGAGATATTCGACTCCGTAGAGCGTCTCAAGAAGGTCAACGAGCACCTGTCCAAGGAGCTTGAGCTTTCCACGATGCAGGCCAAGATCCAGTCCCAGGCCAAGGAGGAGATGTCCAAAACCCAGCGCGAATACTTCCTGCGGGAGCAACTCCGGGCCATCAAGGCCGAGCTGGGTGATCTGGATGAAAAGGCCCAGGAGGTCAATGAGTTTTCCGATAAAATCAAAAAGGCCAAAATGCCCGAAGAGGCCGAGAACGAAGCCAAGAAACAGCTCAGCCGCCTGGACCAGATGCATCCCGATTCCGCCGAGGCCTCTATTGTGCGGACCTACCTCGACTGGATGGTGGATATTCCCTGGGGTAAATCCACCAAAGACAAACTGGATATCAAAAAGGCCCAGAAGGTGCTCGACGAAGACCACTACGACCTGAAGAAGGTCAAGGAGCGCATTCTTGAATACCTGTCCGTGCGCAAGCTGAATAAAGACATGAAAGGACCCATCCTGTGCTTTGCAGGCCCTCCGGGTGTGGGTAAGACATCCCTTGGTAAATCAATCGCCCGGGCGCTGGGGCGTAAGTTCGTACGCATGTCCCTGGGCGGTATCCGGGACGAGGCCGAGATCCGGGGGCACCGCCGTACCTATATCGGAGCCCTGCCGGGGCGCATTATCCAGGGTATCAAGCAGGCCGGAACAAACAACCCGGTTTTCATGATGGACGAGATCGACAAGGTGGGGGCCGATTTTCGTGGTGACCCGTCGGCGGCGCTGCTGGAAGTGCTGGACCCCGAGCAGAACAACGCCTTCAGCGACCACTACCTGAATGTTCCCTTTGACCTGTCCAACGTGATGTTCATTACCACGGCAAACATGGTCGAGCCCATTATGTCGGCCCTGAAAGACCGCATGGAGATCATAGAGCTTTCAGGCTACACCGACGAAGAAAAACTGAAAATCTCGCGGCAGTTCCTGATTCCGCGCCAGATGAAGGAAAACGGAATTTCGGATAAGTACATCAAACTGTCCGATGAGGCCATACTGGCTATCGTCAACCAGTATACGGCCGAGGCGGGCCTGCGCAACCTGGAGCGCGAGATCGGTACGGTGTGCCGCAAGGTGGCCCGTAGCGTGGCCGAAGGCAAGCGGGTGCAGCAGAAGGTAAACCGCGGCAATATCCACAAATACTTGGGGCAGCCCAAGCGCCTTACCGAAGAGGAACGCGAATCAAACGAAATCGGCATTGCAACGGGCCTGGCCTGGACCCAGGTCGGCGGTGAGATCCTCTATATCGAGGCGACCCTGATGAAGGGGAAAGGCAGCCTGGTGCTGACCGGCTCCCTGGGCGATATCATGAAAGAGTCGGCACAGGCGGCGCTGTCCTACGTGCGCTCCCGGGCAAAAGACTTCAAGATCAACCATTCGGTATTTGAAAAGAACGATATTCATATCCATGTTCCCGCCGGCGCCATCCCCAAAGACGGTCCCTCGGCAGGCATCACCATGGCAACGGCATTGCTGTCGGCCATTACCCAGATGCCGTCGAACAAGGATGTGGCCATGACCGGCGAAATAACACTGCGGGGCAGGGTGCTGCCCATCGGCGGGCTGAAGGAAAAGGCCCTGGCGGCCCTGCGCAACAATATCCGCACGGTCATCATTCCCGAGCGCAACCGTAAAGATGTGGAAGATATACCGGAAACCATCAAGAAAAAGATCGATTTCATTTATGTCAACCATATCGACGACGTTATAGACGTTGCCCTTGTGAAAAAGGCACCGGCCTCCCGCAAAAAGCCGCAAAAAGCATCGGCAGTGAAAAAGAGTGCAGTTAAAAAGAGTCGGTGAGTTCAAGCTGATTGATATCCTTGCGAAGCAGTCCGCCGGATGTTCATCCGCAGTTATCCGGGGGATCGGGGATGATGCGGCCGTAATCCAGTCCGGAAAAAGTGAATGCCTGCTGGTCACCACCGATATGCTTACCGAGGGTGTCCATTTCCGCAGAGAGTATACCAGCCCTTATTTCCTGGGACGTAAAAGCCTGGCCGTCAACCTCAGTGACATAGCCGCCATGGGTGGTGAGCCCCGGTGCCATGTGGTGTCACTTGCCGTGCCGCCCGGTTTTCCCCTGCGGTATGTGAAAGACCTGTACCGCGGCATGGACAGCCTGGCAGGGCAGTTCGGTTCCGACCTGGTGGGCGGCGACACGGTTGCGGCTCCCGAAGGGCTTTCCCTTTCCATTACTGCAATCGGCACTGCCCGCACCGACCGGGTGGTGTATCGCAACGGGGCCCGTCCGGGCGACCTCGTGTATGTCAGCGGCGCGGTGGGAGATTCGTTCCTGGGGCTGCAGATGCTGCAGATCACCCGGCAGGCTTCACGAAAAAACGCCCTGGTAAAGAAACACCTGGACCCCTTGCCCCGGATAGAACTGGGAAGGGACCTTGCGCGACGGGGGCTTGCATCCGCCATGATTGATATCAGCGACGGGCTGGTCGCAGATCTTCGGCACGTGCTTGAGCAGAGTGGTGCCGGGGCCGCAATAGAGGCAGCGTTGCTGCCGCTTTCCAAAAGTTATCGGAAATACTGCACTTCCCTGTCGGGCGACCTGTACAGCCCGGCCCTGTGCGGCGGGGAGGACTACGAGCTGCTCTTTACCGTGCGACCGGGCGATGCAAAAAAGATCGCCCGCCTGGCCGGGAAACACGGCGTGTCCCTTACCTGTATCGGCGAAATAACCCCTCAGGCGGGAACGGTTACGGTGCTCAACGAACGCGGCAGACCCATGCCCCTGCCGGAAGAAGGGTTTACGCATTTTTGATGAATCGGAGGAACGGCGAATGAATGAAAAAGACGTGAAAAAGGTTCTACAGCAGGTGCACAAAGGTAAGCTATCGGTTGCCGAAGCGCTGGACAGCCTGCGGACCCTGCCTTTTGAAGATATCGGTTATGCCACGGTCGACCACCACCGCAGCATCCGCAAGGGGTTTCCCGAGGTGATCTGGGGCGAGAACAAGACCGCCGCTGAACTCACCGGTATTATCAAGGCCATGGTGAAACATACATGCCCGGTTCTGGCAACGCGGATCGACCCTAAAAAAGCAGCCCACATAAAAAAACACTTTGCAAAAGTAAAATACCATCCCCGCTCAAAAGCGCTGACCATTACACCCTCGAAAATCGAGCCCAAGGGGCGCGGCACTATCCTGGTGATATCGGCCGGGACCTCTGATATCCCGGTGGCTGAAGAGGCTGCGGTAACCGCCGAAATAATGGGCAACCAGGTTGAAGCTCTCTATGATGTCGGTGTTGCCGGTATTCACCGCCTGATGAACAAACAGGACGCCATCCGCAAGGCCAATGTTATCATTGTTGCCGCCGGCATGGAAGGCGCCCTGCCCAGCGTGGTGGGCGGGCTTGTTTCACGGCCGGTCATAGCCGTGCCGACCAGCGTCGGGTACGGGGCCGCCTTCGGCGGTATTGCGGCCCTGCTGGGCATGCTCAACTCCTGCTCGGCCGGGGTCACGGTGGTCAATATTGATAATGGGTTTGGGGCGGGGTATATGGCCAGCCTCATCAACGCCTAGGGGTGGGGAGGCGGTTGAAAACCGCTCATCTGCTGCGTTGTGCGAACCGTTCATCGTTGCGACGTACTGGTGGGTTCAAATCAGGTGAGGAATTCTGCTGCGGCCGCCGCAATACCCGAATATCCAGTCTGTACTCCCTGCAGCCTCATCGATGTACAAAAAAGAACGCCTCCTCGGCTTTCGGTCCGTGCAGTCTGTATCTCCGGGCATTTCAACATCCTCGCGACGAATTCTCACCCGATCTGAACCCAGGCGCCTCATTCTTCACCTCTTGAGTCTGTAAATTTTTCCACAACCCCTAGGGGCATTTTCCTTTCAGTTTGAAGCTTCAGGAACTCGTATTTATCAGTACAATGTTACGAGTGGTGTATCGCCGGATAGTCCTGTTGTGCAGGACAGAATCCTGCTGTACAGGACAACCGTCGGGATAAAGCCGGCCTGGATTTCCGGACTGTTTTTCTAAACGATTGAATTTGCTTTCCTAAAAAAAACACCTAGGACGGGCAATTTTGGCATATAGATTGAAATACTTAATCAGTATAGTAGTGGAGTTTAATTGATTTCAAGGTTATTTCTCGGGTATGGCGCACCATGCCCAAGGGAGAATATATGGGAGAGGAAAGTGGTTTCGATAAGGCCCGCGAAGCGTTTGTAACAGAGGCGTTTGAGCGGATTGAAGAACTTACCGAGGCCCTGCTGGAGCTTGAAAACGCACCCGATGATGCCGAACTGATCGGGCAGGCCTTTCGGGCGCTGCACACCATCAAAGGGTCCGGGTCCATGTTCGGGTACGATGAACTGGCATCGTTCGCACACGACATAGAAACGGTATTCGACCACGTTCGGGAAGGTAAGGTACCGGTCACCCAGAGAGGGATCGATCTGAGCCTCAAGGCCTGTGATGTTATCAAGGCCCTTGTGAGCCCCCAGGACTACTGCTGTGACCAGGGACTGAAAGAGCAGCTTGAGGAAGAGTTCAAGATGATCCTGGCGGCCGCAGGAGGTGATTTCGACCAGGAATCGCTTGAGGCAGTCATAAAGAGCGCCGGAGAAGCCGTTTCTGAAGAACCCCCGCTGTACGCCCAGGATCTTACGACCTACCGGATACGGTTTGCCCCACACTCGGATATTTTTTTCAGCGGTACCAATCCGTTGCCGATTCTGAATGAATTGCGGGAAATGGGTAAGTGCGACGTGTGTGTGCGAACAGAGGATATTGCGCCCCTGGGCGAAATGCAGCCGGACACCTGTTACCTAAGCTGGGACATTGTTCTTACCACGGCGCAGGAAGAGAACGACATACGAGACGTTTTCATTTTTGTGGAAGACCGTTGCACCCTGCGGGTAGAGAGGATTGAAGACTATCAGGTCGGAGGGGAAGGAAATCCGACAAAGAAAGTGGGTGAAATTCTGGTTGAGCGGGGAGACATGGATGAGGGTGAGTTGAAGAAGGCCCTCGGCGAGCAGAAACGCATCGGGGAGATATTGACGGAGAAGAACGTGGTTACGCCAAGAATTGTGGAATCGGCCCTGGCTGAGCAGCAGCATGTAAAGCAGGTGCAGGATCAGCGCAAGCGCACGGAATCCGCCGCAAGCATTCGGGTCTCAGCGGAAAAGCTCGACAGCCTGGTGGATCTGGTCGGTGAACTGGTAACGGTGCAGTCCCGTTTGAGCCAGTTGTCGACCTCGGATCAGGACCAGGAACTGAAGCTGCTGGAGGACGATCTGGCCTATATTATCGCCGACCTGCGCGAAAAAACCGATGCCGGACGGACCGACAGCGTAATGGACCTGATCGAGGAGCTTGTTCAGACACATCAAAAGATCAGTGTCCGGAGGGCCGACCAGACAAAAAACTCTTTGACCGCGGTTGCGGAAGAGATAGATCACCTGACCGCGGACCTCAGGGACAATACCATGAGTCTCAGGATGTTGCCCATCGGCAGCATGTTCGGAAAATTCAAGCGGGTGGTCCGTGACCTGTCGCGCGACCTGGGAAAAGAGATCCTGTTTACCAGCGAAGGGGCGGAAACGGAGATGGATAAATCCGTTATCGAGCAGCTCAGCGATCCCCTGGTGCACCTTATCAGGAACTGTGTAGACCACGGTATTGAATTGCCCGACAAGCGTGAGGCCGCCGGGAAGGTGAAGCAGGGCAGCGTTCATCTGTCGGCCCGGCATGCCGGTGCCCACGTCATCATCCGGATAGACGACGACGGGGCCGGTCTGGACCCTGACGTTATTAAAGAAAAAGCAATTGAGCGCGGCCTGGTGACCGCCGGTGCAGATCTTACCGACAGGGAGATTTTCAGCCAGATATTCGCCCCCGGGTTTTCAACGGCCAGGGAAGTTTCCAGCGTTTCCGGACGGGGCGTGGGCATGGATGTGGTGAAAAAGAATATCGAGGCCCTGCGCGGAACGGTTGATATTCAGAGTGAGAAGGGTATCGGCACGGCGGTCGTTCTCAAGCTGCCCCTGACGCTTGCCATAATCGACGGGTTTTTGACCCGGGTATACGATCAGCATTTTGTATTCCCGCTCTCGTCGGTGGATGAGTGTATGTTCCTGACCAAAGACAATCAGGCAATGGGCGATGTGCGCAATGTGGTAAAAGTGCGCGGGCAACTGGTGCCCTATGTCCGCCTGCGTGAGCAGTTTCATATACACAATCAGCCCCCTGCAATTGAAGAGATTGTTATCTGCGATATCGAGAGTCAGCGGATCGGGTTTGTCGTCGACCACATAGTCGGCACGCATCAGACGGTCATTAAAAGCCTGGGGCGTGCGTATCGTGATATCCAGGGACTGTCCGGGGCGACGATTACCGGCGACGGATCGGTTGCGCTGATTATTGATCCGGCAATGCTCGCCCAGGCGGCCGAAAGCAGTCAACAATAATAAAAGGGATCAGGTGATTTATTATTTATTACATTAAATAGCGTAATCTGCACAGTGCAGAAAGGAGGATCTACCATGCTAAAGATTAAAAATATCAGTATTAAATGGCAGCTCATGAGCATTTGTATCATGCTGGTTGCCGTGCCGGTTGTGGTGCTGGGCAGCCTGAGCTACCAGTTTGCCAGGGACGAGACCTTCGCCCAGATTGAAGAACGTCTGCAGCAGCAGGCCCTGCAGCTCAAGATGCTGGTTGAAAGCGTGTACAATGAAATTCAGAACAATAATGCCTACAACCAGGAGCAGGCCCGCCGTATCGTCCGGGCGGAAGCCGAAGCGGTCTACACGTTCATAGAGGCCTGGACCGGCTCCCGGGAAAAATTGAAGGACATCATCGCAAAAATTCCGGTGGGGGAAACCGGCTATATATGGGTGACCGACTACAAGGGAAATTATGTTGTTTCAAAGGACCGCCAGCGTGACGGCGAAAGTATCTGGAACGCAAAGGACGCCAACGGAACCTATTTTATCCAGGAAGCCGTCAATAAAGCCCGGGGTCTCACAAACGGCCAGGTGGACTATCAAATCTACCCCTGGAAAAACAAGGGTGAGGTCGTTGCGCGGGATAAGATTGCCGCATTACTGCACATTCCCCGGCGCAACTGGGTGATCGGGGTCAGCGTCTATTTCGATGAACTGGTTGACGCCGAGTTCGAGGCCAACAAGCTGAACGAGCTTAAAAACAGCATTGCCGAACTGGTGGTGGGTAAGAGCGGCTATGTATTTATTTTAGATGAAAAGGGGGATTATGTTCTGTCCTACAAGCGCAAGCGCGACGGCGACAATATCTGGGAGGCCAAGGACGCCACCGGGAAACTGTTTATCCAGGAAATAGTCAACCGGGGTACGGAACTCAAAGACAAGGATACGGCGGTGACCTACTATCCCTGGCAGAACAAGGGCGAAGACGTTTCCCGCATGAAACTTGCCGGGTATGCCTACTTTCCCCAGTGGAACTGGATTATCGCTCCGTCGGCTTACCAGGACGATTTCCTGGACGGGCTGCGAAAGATTCTGACGCTTACGATCACCGTTGTTGTGCTGGCGCTCATCATCGGTTCCATTGTAACGTACCTGTTTGCGGCATACATGGCGCGGGTGTTCAGAAAGCTGGTTTCGAAAATGGGTTTGGTTTCAGAAGGGGATCTCATGATTGAGGTGGAGCAGGATCCGGGCACAAACGAAATCGGGCTGATGAACACAGCCATGAATAAAATGGTGGCCAACCTGAAAAACACAGCCGGCATGGCCCAAAAAATCGCCGGAGGCGACCTGACCGTGAAGGTCAACGTGCTGTCCGAACGAGATACCCTGGGGCACGCCCTTGCGGACATGGTCAGCCGGCTCTTTGATGTTGTGAGCGAGGTCAGAAAATCGGTTGATGCCAGTAAGCTGATGGCGGACAACGTGAAGTCGTCTTCAGAAAATGTTTCTTCCTTGAGTGAGGAGATGAGCGCCACTTCCGAGCAGATGGCCGAGGGCTCAACCGAGCAGGCGGCCGCTGCAGAAGAGGCATCGTCCTCGATGGAACAGATGAACGCGAATATCAAGCAGAACGCCGACAATGCCCTGCAAACCGAGAAGATCGCACTCCAGGCATCGGAAGATACCCGGGAGAGCGGTAAAACCGTGGAGCAGACCGTGCGTGCAATGCGACAGATTGCCGAAAAAATATCTATTATTGAAGAGATCGCCCGCCAGACCAATATGCTGGCCCTGAATGCGGCCATTGAAGCCGCCCGGGCCGGTGAGCACGGCAAAGGTTTTGCCGTTGTTGCCTCGGAAGTGAGAAAACTTGCCGAGCGCAGCCAGGGAGCGGCGGCCGAAATAAACAACCTGTCCGAATCCAGCGTTGATGTAGCCGAAAAGGCCGGTGAACTGCTGGCGAAAACGGTCCCCGATATCCAGAAGACGGCCGAACTGGTGCAGGAGATCAGTGCGGCCTGCAACGAGCAGAGCACCGGGGCCGACCAGATAAACAAGGCCATCCAGCAGCTTGACCAGGTGATCCAGCAGAATGCATCCTCATCGGAGGAGATGTCGTCGAGCTCTGAAAATCTGGCCTCCAGCGCCGAGGAGCTGTCGGCCAGTTCCGCTGAAATGGCAGAGCAGGCTGAAAAGCTGCAGAAAACTATTTCCTTCTTCAATATCGGATACGTTGCGGCTTCGACCCCTGTCAAGGAGCCTGCCCGCCCTGCGGTTCAGGCCGCAAAGCCGGCCCTGCCCACGGCACCACGTCCGGACACCAGGGCGTCCGCCCCTAAGCGGACATCTGTGCCCGCTGCTGCAGGGGAGGAAACGGGAGTGAAGATCGACATGAAGACCGCCGATGAAGATGCGGGCGATGATGAGTTTGAGCGTTATTAGCGGTATGGCCGGAGTGTACTGAACAGTCAAGGACTTCCTCTGGATGCACCGTTGCCGTAAGCGGCCCTGAGTTGAACAGTGTAACTGATGCAGCACTTTGCGTTGTGAGCAGGTGCTGTGTCTTTTTTGCATCATCGTTATTCAGCAGGGGGTGGTTGTATGCTTTCATCCATGCGCATGAGGATCATGCTGGCTTTCGGCACGGTTATCCTGGTAACCGTTGTAATCCTCATGTTTTTTGCCGTCCGGGGAATCCAGAAGTCCATGTTCCGGGCCGAAGAGGAAAGCGCCCGGAACCTTCTGCGCCTCACTATGCTGAATGTGGAAAACGCATACAAAAGTATTGTGTTCCACGAAAATGCGACCCTTGAGCGGCGCAAATCAGAGCTGAAAAACATAGCCTCTCTGGCGATCATCCAGATCGAAACGTTTTATCAAAAGGCGCGCAAGGGTGTACTGACGGAAGCGGAAGCACGGCGGCAGGCCATAGAAAACATCAAACGTTTGCGGTACGACAACGGAGTCGGATACCTCTGGATAAACGACGTGGGCCGCCCGTTTCCCAGGATGATTATGCACCCAACCATTCCCACCCTAAACGGAACGGTTCTGGATAATCCACGGTTCAACTGTGCCTTCGGTAAAGAAAAGAACCTTTTTCAAGCCTTCGTCGATTTGTGCCTTAAGGATTCGGAAGGATATGTCGACTACCTCTGGCCCAAGCCCACGACAACCGGACTGACCGAGCGACAGCCCAAAATTTCCTACGTCCAGCTTTTTGAACCGTGGGGCTGGATTATCGGCACGGGGGTCTATATCGACGACATCGAAAAAGAAAGCCGCAAACGGCTGGCGGCCGTTCTCGAAGAACTTAATCATTCATTTGCCCGGATCCGTATCGGTACTACCGGTTATATGTTTCTCTTTAACGGTAACAAAGAGATGCTTATCCATCCGGTGTATGCCGGGGCAGACTTTTCAGAGATGAAAAACCCCCTGACCGGCAACAGTGTGATTGCTGATTTGCAGGCGGCGGCCAACAGCCCGGCAAAAAAACTGGAATACCTGTGGGACAAACCGCCGGACCATAAGGGAAATTACACTTTTGCCAAAATCGGTTTTATCGATTATTTCGAACCCCTGGACTGGTATATCGGGTCGTCGGTGTACCGGGATGAAATAGAAGCACCGGCAGAGGGTTTGCGGCGAACAATACTTTCACTTGCTGTTGTCCTCTTTATAGCAGGTGTGCTTGTGTCTTTCCTGCTGTCCAGGAGTATCACGGCTCCGCTTTTGAAACTGACCGGTGCGGTGCAGGAAATTGAAAAGAGAGGAGTTTCTGCAGCCGATATCCCAGTGTGCGGAACCGGCGAAACCCGCAACCTGGGACTTTTTCTCGACAAGATGCTCGCGTCAATCAAAAACACCAACCGGGAAAATGAAAACCTGCTGCACGATATAGCCGAAAAGAACGAAGAGTTGCTTAAGGCGAATATAAGCCTGCAACACGAAATCCAGGAACGCAAACAGATTGAAGAGTCGTTGAAAACAAGTGAGGAAAAATTTCGGGGCATATTTGAGCAGTCATACCATTTCATCGGACTTTTATCGCCGGAGGGAACGCTGCTGGCGGCAAACCGGACATCTTTGCAGTCACTGGATATTGATGATGTACGGGAGGTGATTGGAAAACCGTTTTGGGAAACGCCGTGGTGGGCGTATTCCAAAGAGGAGCAGAACCGACTGCGGGAGTCGATTGATGCAGCGGCTCACGGAACATTCGTGCGTTACGAAACGGAGTTGCTGGCCTTGGATGAAAGGGGTCTTTTTATAGATTTTTCCCTGAAACCGATCAGGGATGATGCAGGTCGTATCACTATGCTCATCGCTGAAGGCCGCGATGTAACCGAACGTAAACAGGCCCAGGAGGCCCTGCAGGAGAGCGAACGAAAATTTCAGGACATTGCCAAAAACGTCCCCGGGGTGGTTTTTCAGATCCGGGTCCGCAGTGACGGCACATATTATTACAGCTATATGAGCCCTCGCGCGAGTGAACTGTTCGGCCTCCCGGAAGAGATTCCGAAAACGGGCTGGCGGCTGGAAGACCACATCCACGAAGAAGATCGGCAAGGGTATTGCGCCTCAATCGAGCAGGCAATAGCCGGGCACAGCGAGTGGCGCTATCAGGGCCGTATGTGCTTGGGCAATGGAAAGGATACGTGGTTTCACGGCATTGCATCTCCCTCCACGCTGGGGAACCAGTTGGTTTTCGACGGAATACTGCTGGATATAACCGGCCAAAAAAGCGCCGAGGAAGAGAAGCTGCAGCTTGAAATGCAGGTCCGGCAAACCCAGAAAATGGAAGCAATCGGCATGCTGGCCGGCGGCATCGCACATGATTTCAATAATATTCTCAGTGGTATAATGGGCTATACCCAGCTTTCCCTTGAAGATATGAAAGAGAAGCCCAGGACCTACAGTAACATGCAGCGCGTGCTCGGTGCGGCCAACCGCGCCAAAGATCTCGTGCACCAGATTCTTACCTTCAGCCGCCGGACAGACCACCAGAAACAGCCGGTACATATTATACCCATAGTAAAAGAGATTGCCAAATTCCTGCGGGCATCCCTGCCCTCGACCATTGCGATTCAACAGAGCCTTCAGACCAACGCCGATTGTATCGACGCCGATTCGACCCAGATACACCAGGTACTGATGAACCTGTGTACCAATGCCGGCCATGCCATGAAGGAAAAAGGCGGGGTGCTTGAAATAGCTCTGGACCGGGTCTTCATCAGCGAAGACGATCTGCTCACCCATCCGGACCTGACGTCCGGACACTATCTCAAAATAGCGATCAGCGATACGGGCTGCGGTATCCCCACTGACTGCCTGGACAGAATTTTCGAACCCTACTACACAACCAAGGAGCCGGGAGAAGGAACGGGCCTGGGCCTGGCTGTGGTGCACGGTATTGTAAAGGACCACGGCGGCGATATTACGGTATACAGCGAGGTGGGCAAGGGCACCCGGTTTCATGTTTGCCTGCCCCTGAGAGAGAAGGCTTCCGAGCAGCCGGCAGAGAGCGATGAACAGTCCCTGCGGGGCGGAGATGAACATATCCTGTTTGTAGACGATGAAGAAGACATCGTCGATATCGGTGTGCAGCTTCTTGAGCGGCTTGGATACCGGGTTGACGGGGTGACAGGTGCATCTGAAGCGCTTGAGGTGTTTACCTCCGGTCAGGGTGATTTTGATCTGGTCATTACCGATAAAACCATGCCGCACATGACCGGTTTTGACCTTGCAGAAAAAATCAGGAATCTGCGGTCCGAGGTGCCCATCATTGTTTGTACCGGTTTCGGCGAAGAGCGCGATACAGAAGCCTGTAAGGCAGCGGAGATCAGCGATCTGCTGATCAAGCCCCTCAATAAAAAGGACCTGGCGGAAACGGTGCGGGCGGTTCTTGATGCACACAAAGCATAGGAGTTTTTCAGGGACCGATCATCTCCTGAGATGTACACGTCCTTCTTTAATAAACGATCCGCCTTCCGGGGTCTATTCCCTTTCCGGCTGCAATCCCTTTGCGTAGGCCGATCCGGTTTCCGCGCTAAAGGCTTTCATCTGCCAGAAAATCAGGCTTGAGGTCAGCAGTGCAATGGATATGGTAAGATCCATCCCGCCCACAAAACAGAGATAGCCGAACTTGCCGGCCGCCGCCCTGGACATCCATGCGCCGGTCGGGATGATACATGCCAGGAACAGCAGCATGCCGGGGCTGTAGCACTGCCAGGGCCGGGGAGCTGCAAGGGCGCGGATCCGGGTAATATTTTTACGGCAGCTTTTAAAAAAAATCAGCTTGGCTTTTATCAAACCGATGCCGATGCCGAGCAGGGGCGCAATGTAGACCCACATTGAATCGGGGTTGATGGCGTAGGCACCTTTAATCAGTGATCCGCTTTTAAACAGCAGTGCGATGCCGCCGCCATACCATATCAGTGCCGCCAGTATCATCAGTGTGCGATGTGAGAGGGTCATAGTGTCTATTTCCTTCCTTGTAGAAAGCTTTAACAGAGATACGGTTTATGAGTCTTAATGGTTAGCATATGCTAAGTAAATCGTCAAGAAGGATATAAAGCGCATGGCGGGGCGGAAGCGTCTTGCTGTATTCTCTACAAGCTTTTCAGTTGATCCTTGCGGGAAAATTGTTGCTGCAAGGCTGTGTTTCCCGGAAGATCGCCGATGGCTTCATCCAGGACGGCAAGCAGGGAGGCCTTTTCAACGGGCAATGTGCCGTTGACGGGTACATAATTGGTTATATGGTCACTCAAATAGTGGGACGTAACAGTAAGATTTTCAAGCAGCAGGCGCTGCTCCTGTAAAACGGTTTCAGGCGTTGCTTTGGTAAATACCCCCGTTTGCAGATCCGCATATATTTCGGAACCTATCTGGGGCTGCAGGGTGCGTATGCGGATGAAGTGCGGGTCGATTTCGTTTAGAACCGCTGCGGTGTCCCGGGCGAGCGCCTGCCAGTGTTCCTCCCCGCCGAGACCCAGCAAAACATACAGCGACAGTTCAAAACCGGCCTCCTTTACCTTGCGGCCTGCTTCGATAAAGGTCTCCGGGGTAGCGCCTTTGTATATTTTTTTAAGCAGAGCGGCGTTGCCGGTCTCAAGGCCGACATGCAGGCGGTTGAGTCCGGCCCGGCGGATCCGGAGTAGATCGTCAAAGGGTTTTTTGTACAGGGTTTTTGCCCGGGCATAGGTGGTTACCCGGGTAAGTCCGGGAAAAGACCGGTACAAACGGTTGAGAACAGTCAGAATGTCGGTGGTTTTTATAACAAGGCTGTTGGAGTCGCCGATAAATACGGTTTCAACATCATCGCGGCAGCACTGTTCAGCCCAGGCAATGTCCCTCAGTATGTCTTCCAGGGGGCGCCGTTGAAACCGAAGGTGTTTGTACATTGAGCAGAAGGTGCACTTGTTCCAGGTGCATCCGCGGGTAACCCGCACCAGCAGGCTGCGAGCTTCACTGGGAGGGCGGTACAAGGGAAAATCATACTCGTGTTCTTTGAGACGTACTCTTCCGACCGTCATGGGGTATCCCCGGCTTCTGTGGTGTATCACGTATTACATAATGATTCATTCCAACCTGTTTTAAGTGTACCGTATTATGGTAAGAAAGTACACGGGCAAACGAGTTTATCTTGCAAGATAAAACTATTAGCGCGCAAAGTTAAAAAGATGAGATATATCAACTATTTGTTGCTGAAAAAAAGCCTTTTTTGTCGAACGGCACGGTAGATTTACCTTGCGCACGCATTGAAAACCCGGTATTATAATAAGATGCCTAGAATAATATCGATTCTGTTTGAAGACAAAATAGAAGAATCCTATATAGCGATAGAACTGGACGGAATAGAGCCGGAAGTGCTGTTTATGAAAGGACCTGCCTTTGTTAAACAGATGGGGCCGTTTCCCGTTCCCTATGCAGAAGCGACTTTTAAGAAATGGAATTACTGCATGGTGGAAAATCCGCCGGAAGTAGATATTAAAAAGGTACAATCCATTGCCGATGCAATGACACATATTGTAAAAAAGAGTGATACCACTGCTCGCTACTGTTCGGAATAGTTGTATAGTGAATACCGGAATTATGCTCCATACGAAGACGGGAGTTTCCATGCCCCATACCGCTGTCCCCTCGCCGGGATTCAACCCCGGGCGCATCATTTCGATATGTCTGCTGCAGAAGATCTCCTCTTATGAATCTGAAGAAGAAAGGCATGGAAAAGCATGATTTTCAGCGTGCTCTCGCGGGGAAAAGATAAATCCAACAGCGAAAAAAAGATGATAATCAATGTGGTTCATCCCGAGGAGAGCCGGGTTGCCATTATTGAAAGCGGAGTTCTTCAGGACCTTTCCATTGAAACCACCAACCGTGAAAAAATCCGCGGCAACATTTACAAGGGGGTCGTTCAAAAGGTTGAGCCAAGCCTGCATGCCGCTTTTGTGGAGTACGGTGGTAACCGGCCCGGTTTTTTACCGTTGGATGAGGTGCATTCGAACTATTACAGTATTAAAACACTTCCCGCCAAGGGCAAGCCGCCTGCGAATAAAATTTTGAAAAAAGGTCAGGAGGTAGTGGTGCAGGTGGTGAAGGATGAAAAGGGCACAAAGGGTGCGGCTCTCACCACCTATATTTCACTGCCGGGCCGGTTTCTGGTGCTGATGCCCGGATACCGCAGGACCGGGGTTTCGCGAAAAATTGAAGACGCGACCGAACGTAAAAAGCTTAAAGATATCGGCAAGCAACTCAAACTTCCGGACTCAATGGGATTTATCATCCGCACGGCCGGTATCAATAAGACAAAAAAGGAGCTGCAGTCCGACGCCAACTATTTGCTGCGCCTGTGGAAGGCGGTGGTAGCGCGTTCGAAAGAGCTTCCGGCCCCAAGCATTGTGTACCAGGAGAGCAGCATGGTTATCCAGTCGATCAGGGACTACTTTACCACCGATATCTCGGAAGTGCTGATCGATAACCTGGAAGTGTTCCGCAAAGTGAAGGAGTTCTTCAAGCAGATTATTCCCAAGCACCAGAAGCGGGTCAGGCTCTATGAAGAAAAGATACCGATTTTTGCGAAATACAATATTGAAGAACAGATAGAGCCGCTCTACGACCGCCAGGTTCCGCTTAAATCGGGCGGCAGCATTTCAATAGACCCCACCGAAGCCCTGGTTTCCATCGATGTGAACAGCGCCCGTTTTACCCGTGTAAAAGACCCGGAAGAGACCGCCCTGATAACCAACATGGAGGCCGCGGCGGAAATTGCCCGCCAGTTGCGGCTGCGCGACCTGGGAGGGCTCATTGTGATCGACTTTATCGACATGCGCGACCCGAAAAACCGGAGCAAGGTTGAGAAACAACTCAAAAGCGCATTTAAAGTGGATAAGGCCAATACCGAGCTTTCAAAGATTTCCAAATTCGGCCTGCTGGAAATGAGCCGCGAGCATTTGCGTGCTCCGCTGTTCGACAACAGCCATGTGCAGTGCACCAACTGCGGGGGACTGGGCAAGATCAGGTCACGGGAAACGCTGTCGCTTGCCGTGTTGCGCGAAATTTTTGATAAAGCATCCGCCGGAAAAGTGTCTGAAATTCATCTTACCCTGTCCCATGCGGTGGCGGAGTACCTGCAGAATGAGAAGCGTGAATCCATTGCCGCCATCGAGCGGCAGTTCGATATCAAAATATATATTATCGGCGATACGATTGTCCCCGAGGACAATTACAAACTTGAGTGTATTACCGCGAAGTGAACAGCCGACATCCGACCGCCGGTAGATCCCCGATAAAACAGTATCATTAATCTGTCCGCAGGTGCGTAACCATGTCTCATAATTCCGCTGAATCAAAAACGGTGATAACAACCTGTCCCCACGACTGCGGCGGCCGGTGTATGTTGAAGGCGCATGTCAAAGACGGGAAGATAATACGCCTTGAAACCGACGACGGAGAGGAACCCCAGCTCAGGGCCTGCGTGCGCGGCAGGTCGTACCGCCGGAAAGTATATGCACCCGACAGGCTGCAGTACCCCATGAAGCGGACCGGTAAGCGCGGCGAGGGGAAGTTTGAGCGCATCTCCTGGGAGGAGGCGCTGGAGAAAGTGAGCGCCGACCTGCAGCGCGTCAAAACAGAGTACGGCAATCCTTCCATTCTCTACATCGGCTACTCGGGAAATACCGGCACCTTTCTTCACAACCAGTTGTCCGTTTTCAGGCTCCTGACCATGTTCGGTGGGTTTACCCCGGTCTGGGGCTCGGCCTCGTTCTGGGGAAGCCTTTTTTCCTCTGAAACGACTTACGGCACGCTTACCGCCGGGCACACCCAGGACGATATACTGAATGCCGGGTTGATTATCATGTGGGGCTGGAATCCGGCCGAAGCGGTCCAACGCACAAACACCGCTTACTATCTCGCCCAGGCGCGGGAGAAAGGGGCCCGTATTATAGCGGTAGACCCGCGCTATACCGATTCGGCGGCGGCGTTTGCCGACCGGTGGGTGCCCATCCGTCCCGGAACGGACACGGCCATGCTGATTGCCATGGCCCATGTTGTGATCAGCGAAAACCTGCAGGACCAGCATTTTCTCGACGCCTATACAACCGGGTTTGATACCTTTAAGGCATACGTGATGGGAACAGAAGACGGTCAGCCCAAAACACCGGGCTGGGCCGAGCCGATTACCGGTGTCCCTGCGGATGTCATTACAGAGCTTGCACGCGCGTACGCCACCACAAAACCGGCGAAGCTCCTGACCCTGGGTGCACCGGGACGGACCGCATTCGGCGAGCAGTTTCACCGGGCGGCATCAACCCTGGCCGCCATGGCCGGAAACATAGGTATCTACGGCGGGGAGCCGGCAGGGTTCGGATTGCCCCCGGTCGGCCTGCAGCCGGTTGCAGGCACGGGTCTGATAGCCCGCAATATGCCCGGTAATCTGCCGGAAGGCGCCCGCCAGCGTCCGGCCGTTCATATAACGAAAGTCTGGGATACGATCCTGCACGGTAAAGAGGGCGGAGGTCCGGCCGACATCAAGATGGTGTACATTACCAACGGAAATCCGCTGAACCAGTTCATGAACACCAATAAAGCCGCCAGGGCACTGGAACAGGTTGAAACGGTGGTGGTGCACGAGCAGGTCATGACACCCACTGCCCGGTACGCAGACATCCTGCTGCCGGTCAATACCCAGTTCGAGCGCAATGACATAATTCGGCCCTGGCAGGGCGGCAACTACTGTTTTTATATGAATAAGGTCATCGAGCCGCTGTATGAATCCAAATCAGACCTGGAAATATGCACCCTGCTGGCCGATAAGCTGGGGCTCGACGGCTACAGCGACCAGAGCGAAGATGGCTGGCTGCGGGAGTTCTGGGAAGCGGCCGGGGACATGACCGACTCAAAGCCGCTTCCCGACTATGATACGTTCAAGGAAAAGGGATTTCATCGCTTTCCACTCGATAAGCCCGCAATTGCTTTTACGGAGCAGACGGCAGGCGGTGCCGACGAAAAGGCCTTTCCAACCCCTTCAGGTAAAATAGAAATCTACTCCAAAAAGCTGGAAGAGCATAATACACCGGACCTGCCGCCCATCCCGATGTATATCGAGCCGTGGGAGGGGAAAAACGACCCGCTGGCGGAAACGTATCCGCTGCAGATGATTTCCACCCACTCAAAGCGCAGAATCCACTCAAATATGCATACCGTTGACTGGCTGCAGGAGCTTGAGCCGCACAAGGTATGGATCAACAGCGCCGATGCCGGGGAGCGGGGTATCGAAAATGGAGAAACAGTCAGGGTGTTCAATGATCGTGGAGAAATGCGCATTGCCGCCAAGGTGACCGACCGGATCATGCCGGGCGTGGTCAGCATCGGCCAGGGGGCCTGGTTTCGTCCCGATGAAAAGGGGGTTGACCGGGGCGGGTGTGTGAATGTGCTGCTGAAGGACGCCCATTCCCCGGCCGGGGCGTTTTGCAGCAATACCTGCCTGGTGCAGGTTGAAAAGGCGTAGTGAGCAAAATTTCTAAGCAAGGCTTTCAGCCTTGCGACCCGAATAGCTTTAAGCGAT
>JANQGV010000069.1 GCA_028282925.1 Thermodesulfobacteriota bacterium | reverse complement strand
GGGCACCTGGGGTATGCCGATAATTTTCCGTACAGTTGGAAGAGTTAAGGCATAGTTTTCGTCGCCGCTTCTGAAGGTCGGATGCTTTTCGTTAGGGTACACGGTGTATTCTCCCTCAGTGCTTTTTTTAGAACCCGTCGGTGTCATGGTAGTCGAGCGGAATAATTTCTTCCGGGTCCGTGTCGGTTGTTGCATTCGGTCTGAAACGAGAGACCTTTGCTCCGCCGTTTCCGTCGGTAAGCGATCCGGCGTGCGCTTGCGTGCGGGTTCCGTGAGTTGTGTTTTTCAAGGATTTTGCCGCCAACCGGGTCCCGCGGTTATGGTCACGGTTGCCGTCGATAACCGTCATGAGCTCGCCGACCATCTCGTTGAGCTGTTCGGCCTGGGCATTGAGTTCTTCGCTGGCCGAAGCCGACTCTTCTGCGCTGGAGGCGTTCTGCTGGGTTACCTGATTCATGTCTGCCACTGCTATGTTGACCTGATCGAGGCCCTTTGACTGTTCATCGCTTCCTGCAGCAACCTCGTCGACCAGGCTCGAAAGTTTTTCCACCGAATCCACTATTTCGTCGAGCACGCTGCCTACCTCGGTGGAAACCGCAACACCGTTCTGAGAGCTTTCAGTAGAGCGGTTAATCAGCTCGGCCGTCTGCTTGGCAGCCTCCGCACTGCGCTGTGCCAGGTTGCGGACTTCGTCGGCAACCACGGCAAAACCCTTGCCGGATTCTCCCGCCCGGGCCGCTTCAACCGCAGCATTCAAGGCCAGCAGGTTGGTCTGGAATGCAATTTCATCGATGTTCTTAATGATTTTGGCCGTTTCGTCGGACGCTTCCTTGATTTCATCCATGGCGGAGGACATCCTGTTCACTGCCTCGGTTCCCCTGTTCACGGATGTTCCGGTCTGGTCGATTAACTGTTTGGCTTGTTTGGCATTGTCGGCATTCTGGGACGTCATGCTGGTGATTTCTTCAAGGGTCGCCGAGGTCTCCTCGAAAGAGGCCGCCTGCTCGTTTGCTCCCTGGGCGAGCTGCTGCGATGCCTGGGAGATCTGGGTCGACGCGCTGGCTACCTGTTCGCCTCCCTGTTCAAGCACCGAGGATATCCTTCTAACCGGTCCGGTGATGGAGCGGGTCAGGAAAAAACTCGCCAGCAGACCGAGTACAATAGCGCCAAAGGATGCAGCTACCAGAATGATCTGGGAACGCTCAGCAGTCATTTTGAGGTCCTGTCCGGCTGAATTGCTGATTTTCTTCAGGCCGGCTTTCAGGTCGGCTATGATGCCCTGAACCGATGCGAGGGCGGGCAGGGTTTTTGTTTCGAAAACGGTTTTGGCCTGTTTCTGGGACTCTTCAATGTCTGTTTCAAGTTTGATGGCCTCGTCAAAAAGAGCTGCTACTTTTTCGAGAGCCGGTTTGGTTTTGCCGGTATAAACGGCTTCCGCCTCATCGATGCGGCCTTCGGCAATCGCGGTTTTAATCTCGGCGGCCGAACTGTGTACTTCCCCATGCGGGCCGGTAATCTCTTCCATGATCTGCTTTAATTCAGGAAAATCTGCCGCATAGGCTGCGAACTGCTCACCGGCAAGAAACCGGCCGAAAGCGCATTTGGTGGGATCGACTTCAGGGGTCAGCCCGGTATCTTTCTCGATAACAACACGCAGCAGTTTGGTTGCCCAAATGCGGTGATCGTCGAGGTAGCTTTGCAGTGCCAGGCTCAGCCCCTCATGTCGCCTGCGCCAGGTCTTATTGATGGTCGCCGCTGAGGCATGCAGATCTTTGTGTGGCTCTTTCATGTCCTCAAGCAACTTTCCAAGTGCCGGATCATTGGCGGCAAGGGCTTTGCCTTCTTTTCCATAGAGGAATTTGCCCAGACCGCATTTGGTGTGGTCCAGTTGTACGCCGGACTTTTCAAGGTTGTCGATAAACAAAGCCTCAAGTTCTCGGACCCACTTGAGATGGTCGACTTCCTTTTCAATCATGAACGCGTTGAGATCGGACACTGTGATGTACTCGTCACTGTTGTAGTTGATGCGTTCCAGGTTGTAAAATACAACCGCCGAAAGTGCAGCTAAAATCAGCATCAGCGTGCCGAACCCTCCGTACATTTTTACCGCAAGTGAAAATCTTTTCTTTTTCATGGGTATATCTCCTTTTTGTTTTCATTACTGTATGTTTTCTGTTTCGGTTTCTGCAGGAAACCGCAGGGTAAAAACAGTCCCCTTTTCCAGGGTGCTTTCAACTGAAATTGTTCCGCTGTAGCGCTCGACAATGCTTTTTACTACCGCAAGACCCAGCCCGGTTCCGCCCCGTCCTTCGCGGGTGGTGAAGAAGGGGTCGAATACTTTCTCAATATGCTCCGGGGCAATGCCGCAGCCCGTGTCCTCAACTCGAATGGTCACGCTGTCACGATTTCCGTTGCAGGATGCCGACAGGCGGATTGTTTTTGCTGGAGCGCGGTGCAGGGCGTGGGATGCGTTGACCAGAAGGTTCATATATACCTGCTCCAGTTCCTGGCGGGCGGCGACGATGTTCGGCAGGTTTTCATCATATTTTTTTTCTATGGTGTAGTACTTTATCTCGCCCATCTTGGTCAGGAAGGTGCATGCATCCTCAAGCGGGAGCACCGGGCTGAAACGGCGGGTAACCGGTGAACTGGGTCGGGCAACTTCGCTCAAGTCTTTATGCAGCCGATTGATCCTGCAAGCCGCGTCCTTCATGATGCCGAGTTGCTGTGTGACGGCATCGTCGAAATCGTTGTTTTCTATCATTAGTTCGATATGTCCTTTGATAATCTGCAAAGGGGTCGATATTTCGTGGGCCAGTCGCGATGAGAGCTGTCCGAGCATGCCGAGTTTTTCGGATTCGGCAAGCTTTCTTTCCATTTTTTTTGCCTCGGTAATGTCTCTGATCTGGTAGAGCACGCCGACCGGCGATCCGTCTTCCGCACTGCACAGGGACACAGCGGCGGTCACATCAAGGGGTCGGCTGTCTTTGGTCAAGCGAATTGTCTCCCTCTCGGGGACGGAGCTGCCTTCTGCAGCTTTTTTTAACTCACGGTTTGTTCGTTCCCGGTCTTCCGGCGGCACAAAAGGTGTATCAAAAACGTTGATTTCAGCGGCGTCGAATCCGAAGGTGTTGCTGAAAGCAGGGTTTGCAAAAACCGTTTTCCCGGCAGGGTCGCAAATGATGATTGCATTGGACGATGCATCGAAAACGGAATGGAAAAAAGCGCTCTGGGTTTTAAGGTAGAACTGCTCTTTGCCCTGTATGACGGCCTCCCGCACTGTTTTACAAATGCTTGTGCGCGTGACCGGCTTTGTCAGATAGGCAAAAACACCCTGCTGAATGGTCTCGGCCGCGGATTCGAATGACGGATAGGCGGAGATCATAATTGTCTGGCAAAGCGGATTTTTCTTTTTCATGTCCCTTATAATGTCCAGCCCGGTAAACCCATGGGGCAGCAGGCGGTCGACGATTGCAACATCAAAGGTATTGTTTTCAAGCAGTGCTATTGCGGATTCGCAATCCGAGGCGGTTGTAACCGTGTAGCCGTCATCCGACAAAAACCGCTTTAGGGTAAACCGCATGCTCTCTTCATCATCCACAACCAGTATTTTTGATGCTTCAGCCATGATTGTTCTCCATTGTTGTGCCGTTTCTCTTTTTGTTATGTACTGTTCTGACGATTTACTCTTTCAATAGCCGTGCCAACAAAAAGATTTTTAAATTAGCAAGATATAACGGTATCTTATAAGCTTAGAGCTCCCGAATCGTTTATTGTAGACCGAAGGGAGGTGTAATATGTTACACATATGTTATGTTACATATGTGTAACCCGTGCCGTATCATGGTGAAGAAAGAAGGGGGTGTGAACTACTCGTCGGCGCTTGCCGGCAAAGCGGGGGCGGCGTTTCATCGGGAAGCTGTATTTGTTACTCGGTAATGCCGAGTTCTTTTATTTTCCGGTAAATAGTCTGGCGGCTGATGCCCAGCAGGCGGGCCGCCTTGGCCTTGTTTCCGCCTGCTGTGCGAAGTGCCTCTTTGACGGCGTCGGAAGAAATCGTCATCGGCTGCTCTTCCTGCCCGGCTTCGGCTTCTCCACCGGTGATATCTGCAGGAAGGTGTTCCTGGGTGACGACACCGCCGGGGCAGAGCACAAAGGCATGTTCAATTGCATGTTCCAACTCGCGCACGTTGCCCGGCCAGTGGTAGTTCATGAAAAAAGAGAGTACGTTATCGTCTACGCCGGTTATCCTTTTGGAAAAAGAGTTGTTGAAGCGCTTGCAGAAATGATCGATCAGAAGCGGAATGTCTTCGTTGTGCTCACGCAAGGGAGGCAGCGCGATTTCAACCACTTTCAGGCGGTAGAACAGATCTTCGCGAAAAAGTCCCCGCCTGACCAGCTCACGCAGGTTGCGGTTGGTTGCGGCGATAACGCGCACATCGGCCCTGAGCGGTTTTGCATCTCCGACGCGCTCAAATTCTTTCTCCTGTAGTACACGTAACAGCTTGAGTTGAATAAGGGGTGAAATATCACCGATTTCATCGAGGAATATCGAGCCGCCGTCGGCAAGCTCAAAACGCCCGGCCTTGTCCCTGACTGCGCCGGTAAAAGCACCTTTGACATGGCCGAACAGTTCGCTTTCGAGCAGGTTTTCGGAAAGGGCCGAGCAGTTGACCTTAATGAGGGCTTTCGAGGTCCGCGGGCTGTCTTCGTGCAGCGCTTCGGCTATGAGTTCCTTGCCGGTGCCGCTGGGACCGGTTATCAGCACGGTGGTTTCGGTTTCCCTGAGGTTATCGACCATATTGTAAATTTCCTGCATTTTTACGCTCTTTCCGACAATGCGGCGGTAGTGCCTGCGGTCATGCAGCTCGCGTTCAAGGTCGTATAACCGGGTGATGTCGCGGATTGCAAGGACTGCAGCCAGGGGCGTGCCCGCGCTGTCGACAAGGGGGGTGCAGGTAAGAACCACCACGCGCTGGGAACCGGTTGAGGCCTCACAGTTCACCTGTTGCTCAAGAATCGCTTCGCCCCTTTTCAGAGTGCTGCGAATAACATCCACGCAGCCGTTACAGCAACCGGTACACACGTCGTCCAGTCCTTTGCCGATAATCTCAGTACGGGCTCTTGCAAAAAAGGTTTCTGCAGCACTGTTGCATTCAATAACCCGCATGTCCGTGTCTACACTGACGATTGCATCCTGAACGCTGTTGAAGACCGCTTTGAGGTGGCCGAACAACCGGTCTTTTTCCTCCTCGATACGTTGTTTTTCCTCATGCAGTTTTTTGTGCCTGAGTGCGCTTGCGGTTACACGCAGGAGGGTCTCTTTGCGTACCGGTTTGGGAAGGTAATCGAAGGCACCCAGGCGGACCGCTTCGGCGGCCGAATCGATTGAAGGTTGCCCGGTGATCATGATGACCGGTACAAAATAGCCCCGCTTTCCGACTTCGCGCAGCACATCGATACCGGTGTGTTTGCCCAGAAGAACATCGGCAAAAACAAGATCGAAAGAATTTTTCAGCAAGGAGTTCATGGCGGTGTCATAGTTCGGTACGGCGGTTACCTGGTGTCCCTCTTTTTCGAGAAAGTGTTTGAAGGTAAACCGGAGACTCTCTTCGTCGTCTATAACCAGAATTTTAGCGCTTTCCATGTCCGTTTCTTATCCTTTCTTTTTGGTTTTGGCCCGGGTATGTTTTTCTGCTGCAGGAAGTTCAAGGATGACACGTGTATACTCTCCCACACGGCTGTCGAAGGTAAGCGTGCCGCCGTGATTTTGGACGATACCGTGGCTGATGCTCAGACCGAGGCCGGTACCTTCACCGGTCGCTTTCGTTGAAAAAAAGGGGTCGCATACCCGGTCGATAATGTCTTCCGGTATGCCGATCCCGTTGTCGCGAAATATGATCGTGACGTTTCGTCGGCCGCCACCGTGTTTGCGGGTTTCCGCTTCTATTGCAAGGCGTTTGGTGTCCGTCCGGTCCGGCGGCCGTTTGTTGAGGGCGTAGCGGGCGTTGGTGATAATATTGATGAATACCTGCTGCAGTTGATGGGCCGAGGCCGGTACCACGGGTATGGAATCGGGTATTTTTACAGATATGACGATGTCGTCCTTTTGAAGCTGCTTTGAGGTCAGTGCAAGGGCGTCATCAAGTACGTGCCGGATATATACCGGCTGGACTTCTTTTTTCTGCTGGCGGGAAAATGATAGAAGGTTTTTTACAATGGCAGCGACCCGTTCGCCTTCTTTTGCTATTCGAACCGGAATTTCCGTGTCTTGCCCCATGTGAGCGTACTCTTCCTTGATGATTTCGGCATAATTGATAATGCCGTTTATGGGGTTGTTGATCTCATGGGCAACTCCCGCCGCCAATTCACCGATGGAGGCCAGGTGGGAGGCCCTAACGGCTTCGGACTGGATTTTTCTCATGTCGGTAATGTCGCGGAGGATGTAGACAATGAGTCGCGGTCGCCCGTCAGGATGCCGGCCGGCAATGTTGGCCGTTACCCAGAAGTCCCGTATTGAATCGTCCGGGAGCTTCAGTCTCAGTTCTTCATCGTGGCGTTTGCCGTCCTTCAGGGCTTTTTTTACCGTACAGGTGTCCGGCACTTTTTTGCAGCCGTGAAGGACGGCAAAGCATTTTTTGCCTGTGACGGAATCACCGTAAACAGTCCGGGCGAAATCGTTGGCCCAGGTAATAGTATAGGCGGCATCAATCAGAAAAACCAGATCCGGCAATGAGTTTACCACACCGCTGAGCTTTTCCTCGCTTTCCTCCAGGGACCGGTCGGCCCTTCTCTTCTGAATGATGCGCCACATGCCGTCCATGAGAAGCGTCAGCTGCCGGGTATCGTTGATGTCGTATTTTGCTTCCTTGTTGGCAACGCCGGCAATCAGAACAACCTTGCCGTTTTCTATCAGGGGTATGTTCATGTGGCGCTTGATGGGTACATGTCCCTCAGGGTAGCCTTTTTTGGAGGGGTTGGGTTCATCGTAGTCGTTGGTGATAACCGGCCTGCGTTTTCTGATTGCGTCTCCCCACAGGCCTGTTTCTTTCACTTTGTACTCCGTTTGTTTGTGTGGTACCCGGCAGGCCTCCATTACGTCCTTCGACCAGGCGTGGAGCGTCAGCTTGGTTTCATCTTCGTTTGCAAAATAGAGATAGCCGAACCTGCTGCCGGTTATGTGGATGCCGGCCTCGAGGGCGTAGTCCATGATCTGTTTTTCGTCCTTATCGATCATGCCGGAGAGTGAATACAGGGCGCCGAAGCCGGCCTGGTCGCGCCTGAGGTTTTCCTCGGTCTGTTTGCGCTCGGTTATGTCACGGGCAAAGCCCCACATTGCATAGGGCCGGTCGTTCTCATCTTTCAAAAGCGACGCGCGCAATTCAACCGGGAACACCGTGCCGTCCTTGCGGATATACTCTTTTTCATAGACTTCCGAATACCCTCGCTTGAGAATTTGATTTTCAACGATATGCTTTTTTTCCCAGTCCCGCCATTTTTCGGGGGTTATATCCCGATATGTGATATTTTTTAATTCTTCAAGGGGGTAGCCAAGCATTTTTGCATATGATGAGTTGCAGTTAATGAATGTACCCTCCAGGTCGATTATGCCGATGGCATCGCGGCTGCTTTCAAACAAATCCCGGTAACGTGCTTCGCTTCTGCGAAGAGCTTCTTCAGCGTCTTTGCGACGGGAAATGTCGGTGTGGGTGCCGACCATACGCACGGCCCTGCCGCCGGTGTCCCGCTCGACAACTTTTCCCCGGCCCAGCAGCCATTTCCATGCGCCGGCCTTTGTTTTCATGCGAAATTCCATTTCGAAATATTCGGTACGGGTTTCCAGGTGGTCCTTTGCCTGATTGACGGCTCGCTCGCGGTCATCGGGGTGCAGCAGGTCGTGCCAGGTTTCAAAAGAGGCCGGCAGTTCATTCGGCTCATAGCCCAGCATCGTATAGTAGGTCGGGTTGAAGTAGACCGCGCCTGTTTGAACGTTCCAGTCCCACATGCCGTCATTGGTGGCCTTCATGGTAAGGGCCAGGCGTTCTTCGCTCTTGCGCAGGTTTTCCTCGGCCAGTTTCTGTTCCGTAATGTCGCGGTTGCTGGCCCGCCGTCCCAGCAGTTTGGTATCGGCATTGAATACCGGCTGACAGATGTGGCCTATCCAGCGCACATCGCCCCGGCGGTGAACGATCCGAAACTGAAATTCGTTTGCTTCTTTCCCGCTGATTTCATCAAGTAGATGAGCAGCGAAAAGAGTGCGATCGTCGGGATGAATTATCCGGGCCAGAAGGCCGGGTTCGTTCATCAACTCTTGGGGTCTGTAGCCGGTTATGCGTTCAAAGGAGGGCGAAATGTAAATATATTTACCGTCCGGACCGATCCAGTATTCCCAGTCGTGGGTGAAGTCGGCCACGGTCCGGAAGCGTTCTTCACTTTTGCGCAGGGCATTCTCCGTTTTTTTCAGATAGCTGATGTCGTGTATGATGGTGGACAAGTATTCAAGCTCGCCCCGGGAAGATTTATGCGACATGATGATCTGCAGAACGGGAATCTCACGACCGTCGCAATGCAGCAGGGCTGTTTCGCCACTCCATACCTCGTTGCGGATTGCCGCCGGAATGCCTTCATCCCTGATTTTGTCATGAGCCCACGGGGGATGAAGATCATGAATGCACTTGTCCTCAATGCTTTCTTCGTCGTCCAATCCGATGAGCCGCCTTCCCGAGACATTCAGGTAGGTGATTTTTCCATCGGGCGTAAATGTTGAAATGAAGTCATTGGTTGTCTCCAGAATCTTAACGAGCCTGGAGTATTTTCCCTCGGCCTCCTTACGCTTGCCGATATCTTCCATGAACCCGTCAATACGGATGAGGTTTCCGAGGTAGTCCACAACCGGTTTTGCGCAGTCCCGGACCCATCTTACCGTGTTGTCCGGCAGTATGATACGATATTCGATATCAAAGGTGTTTTTATCCTGGCGATGGGCGGAGAGTTCCTGTTCGACATACTCTCTGTCGTCGGGATGGATAATTTTAAACCATAATTCCGGATCGGCAAGAAAGTCCCGGGCGGGATGTCCCGTGATTTTTTCGATAGTGCCGGTGATGAAGAGGTTGGTTGAATGTGCATCGGGCAGTGCCGAATAGACGGCAACCGGTATGTTTTCCCCGGTCAACCGGTATTGCATCTCCTGCTCACGTAGAGCATTCTCGGCGTCCTCGCGTTCTCTGATTTCCTGGCGGAGCTGTCTGTTGACCTCCTGGATCTGTATCGTCCGTTCCTGAACGCGCAGTTCCAACTCGTCCTTTGACCTGTGAAGGGCTTCTTCCATTTCTTTGCGCCTGGTGATGTCGCGCACGACCGAGCTGAAATAACCGTTATTGCCGCAGGTCCAGCCTGAGGTTGAGACCTCAACGTCAAACTCCGTTCCGTCCTTTTTGCATGCCTTCGACTCGACGGCCTTCATCGAGAAACCGGAAAAAAAATCGAGGTTCACATCCTCCAGCCGCTCCATATGAGCGTTACGGGCCTGGGTGGGGATCACCATGGCAATGGATTTTCCAACAATATCTGCATCGCTGAAACCGAACAGATGTTCTGCGGCTTTGTTCCAGAACAGTACCGTCCCTTCGGCGTCGGTTGTGATGATTCCGTCGGACGATGTTTCGGCTATAGCTTTGTAGTGCTCATCGGACAGTGTCGGATCCCTCTCCGACTGCTTGCGCTCTATGGCGAGGGCATAGAGTTCGGCATAGCGTTCAAGGGCCTGCTGTTCACGTTTGAGGTATGGTTTCTGCTTGTTGGCAACGGTAATCAGGCCCACGATCCCGTTGCCGGACCGTACCGGCACCGAAAGGAAGCGCTTTATGGGGATATGTTCCTCGAGGATGCCGAGACGGTGGGCATCGGTGGACAATGCATTTACCAGCAGAGGCTCGTTGTTTTCAAGTATCCGGCTCCAGAGATCGTCATGGCTTTTAATCATGTCATCTGTGTCGGGCGCCCCGCGGGTTTCCCGGTGAGGGCGGGGTACAGTGGGAAGTACCAGCCTGCCGGTGGTCTGATTGATATAGCCTGCATAGCCGTCCATGCTGTGGGTAATGTCTCGGGAAAAGGACGAGACAAGGCTTGAGATGTCTTCAATGCCGGTTGTGTAGATAAGGGCTCTTGAAAGTTCGGCAATGGATGTTTCAAGCCGGGTTTTCCATGTCGACATCGTCTTAGCCTCACAGAATAGGTAAAAATCAAACCTTGATATATAGTATTTAGCTAAAAATTATACTTTTATCAAATAGTATAGAGATATTGTTGTCCCGCTCGGCTGGTTTACCCTGCTATCGGGTTAAGAGGCGGAAATACGGCAGACAGGACACTGATCAGACAGTGTCGACCGCGGATCTGATTTTCGGATCTGTGATAACCTGCTCGAAAAGCTCGGCTTCGCGCCGGCGCATTTTCTTTTCCTCGCGGGTCGACTGTTCATGGTCATAGCCCAGCAGGTGCAGAATGCCGTGGATAAGCAGGAAAAGCACTTCCTCGTAGAGAGGTATGTTGCGCGCTTCAGCCCGGCGTAAGGCCGTTTCAACGGAGATGACGACATCACCGAGCACTTCCGGCTGCACCTCCGGGAAATCGTCATCACGCATGGGGAAAGATATCACGTCGGTCGGGCCTTCGCGCTTCAGATACTCCTGGTTGAGGCCGGTTATCTGGGTATCATCCAGCAGCAGAATGCTTACTTCGTGACTTTGAGATCCCAATTCGTGTTCCAAGATCCCTTTCGCCATCCGTCTCAGGACGTGCGGGTCGATCTTGATCCGGCTTTGCCGGCTTTTTATCCATATCTTTGCCATTGGTTTCCTTTTCCGCTTTGTCGGGATATTCGATTCGTGAATGAAAAATACCGTTGAGAATTCTGATGAAATTGCCGGCAATCAGATGCAGGTCTTTCAGGGTCAGTTCGCATTCATCAAGCTGTCCGTCTACAAATATATTATTGATGATTCGTTGCACCATGCTCTGTATACGGGCCGGTGTGGGATCGGTAAGGGTTTTCGACGTGGCCTGCACTGCATCGGCGAGCATGACGATTCCGGCCTCTTTTGTCTGGGGCCGGGGGCCGGGATACCTGAAGTCCTTGTCGCTGACGGGCTCTTTGAGTTTTTCGCCCTGTTCTTTTGCTTTCTGGTAAAAGTAGGATATGATGCTGGTGCCGTGGTGCTGGGCGATGATGTCCATGATGGGCTGGCCCAGCCGGTGCTGCTTGGCTATTTCCATGCCGTCCTTCACGTGGGCCGTGATGATAAGGCTGCTCATGCTGGGCAGCAGCTTGTCGTGCTTGTTTTCGCCGACCTTCTGATTCTCCACAAAATAGAGGGGCTTTTTTATTTTCCCGATATCGTGATAATAGGCGCTGACCCGGGCCAGAAGCGGATTTGCAGTAATGCCTTCTGCGGCTGCTTCGGCCATGATGCCCACCAGGATGCTGTGGTGATAGGTGCCCGGGGCGGTGATAAGCAGGCGGCGGAGCACCGGCTGGTTCAGGTCGGCAAGCTCGAGCAGCTTGATGTCGGTGGTATAATTGAAGGTCATTTCGATAATGGGAATGAACCCGGTGGCCAGCACCGCCGACAGGATGCCGCCCAGCACCCCTAATCCGGTTGCGATGGCGGTTTCGGGCTTGAACAGCTCACCCTGGATAAGCGATAACGAAAGAATGAGAAGCGCATTGACGCCGCCGACCGTCAGACCGGCCCGAATGATCGTTTTGCGCTCTTTGCAGTGGCTTACCTCCTGGGCGGCAATAAGCGCGCTGATAAATGAATACACAAAGAAGGTAAACCGGCTGTCGAGCAGGAAGCATGCAAAGACCGATATAATGATGCTGCACAACGAGGAAACGCGGGGGGTGAGCACGACGCTGATAACGATGGCGGCGAAGGTAAACGGGATGGCATATAAATAAGCATCCATGGGTATGGTTGCATACCCTTTGCTGAGCACTTTTGCACTGACGATAAAAAATTTGATGAGCAGCAGCGTCAATACAAAGGTTGCACACAAAAAGAGCAGGTCGCGCTGGGTTATTTTGGTTCCGGCGCCGGTGGTGAGGCTGCTGGTGGCAAAGCGGTACAGAATCAGCAGGGACAGCAGGCTGAAACAGAAATAGCCGGTCAGTGTCCCCAGGATGTTGCGCTGCTGCTTCAATTGCGTCAGGGCCTTCAGCTTAACAAGGGTCGCATCGGTAACGCGTGCACCCTCCCTGATGATGATTTCACCTTTTTTCAGATTGTAGTACAGCGGGCTTATATCATTGAGCGATATTTCCCGGCGCGATTTGGTCTCGATCTGGTTGAACGTAATGGTGGGGTCGATCAGCTTTGTTGCCAGGTGAAGGATCGCACGGCGAACATCGGAGCGCACATTACTCAGCATCTTCTGTGCATCGCGCTTGATCAGAATATGGGCCTCTTTGAGGTCGATAAAAGAGGAGAAGTCTTCAACAACAATGTCTTCTTCTGAATAGATGTCCCGGAGCACAATACCGCGGCCCCGTTCCTTGAAAAGCTGCTCTTTTGATGCGACGATCTCCTTGCGGCCGAAGGGTACCGTCAGATCGAGAAGATAATCTTCAATTTCCTTTTTGAACCGCCGTTTGACAAGAATAGTGAAATCTTTATCGGTGACATTGATTTTCAATCGTTTTTCAAACTCCGCCTTCCGGTCGGCGGAGTCCCCGGAGGGTTTTTGTCCCGTTAAAAGCTCTGAGCGCATATATGCAAAAGCCGTGTTGATTCTGCGCTCTATTTTCTCTTCGGCCCGGGCATTGAAGTCGTACACGGACAAAACGGTGTTGACGGTTTCAAGGCGGCGTTTTTCGGTTGCCTCCAGGTCTTCGACGGAAAAATCCCGGGGCGCACGGATGGTGTGCTGGGATATGTCGCCCGGTTTGTAGCTGTATTTTGGAACCGTCAGCTGGGGGGCGATGATGACGGCTATGATGAGCGACAGCAGAACGCAGACCAGCAGCTTATGTGTTTCCGGCTCAATGAGCGGTTTGATCAGGCGGGGCTGCTGATCGGTTTTTTCAATAATTGATGACTTTTTCTTTTTGGCAGTTTTGGGCAACTGCTTGAAAAAAAACTTCATTATTTTCCAGCCTTTTTCTGGGAAGCGGCATCGTAGGCCTTGATTATTGCCTCAACCAGGGGATGCCTGACAATGTCTTTTTCCGAAAAAAAGACACATTTAATGCCCGGTATTTTTTCCAGAATCCGGTGTGCCTGCACCAGTCCCGAAACGGCTCCCGACGGGAGGTCGATCTGGGTAATGTCGCCGGTTATCACTGCCCGGGAATTGAACCCTATGCGCGTCAGGAACATTTTCATTTGCTCGGCGGTTGTGTTCTGGGCCTCATCGAGTATAACAAATGAGCCGTTCAGGGTTCTGCCCCGCATAAAGGCTATGGGGGCGACTTCAATGATGCCCTGGTGTAACAGTTCAGAGGCCCTGTCGAAATCCATTATGTCATGCAGTGCGTCATAGAGCGGGCGCAGATAGGGGTTTACCTTTTCAAAAAGATCGCCGGGCAGGAACCCGAGCTTTTCTCCGGCCTCTACCGCGGGTCTGGTCAGGATAATGCGATCGACCTGTTTTTTCATGAATGCGGTTATGGCCATTGCCATGGCCAAATACGTCTTGCCGGTGCCGGCCGGACCGATACCGAACACTATATCGTAATTTCTGATGGCATCGACATAGGCCTTTTGGGTGAAACTTTTAGGCGTAATGGCGTTTTTCCGGGGTGTCATGACGATGGTATCCAGAAAAACATCTTTAATGCCTATATCAGAATTCTGTCCCAGCATTTTCAGCGCATGGATTACGTCTATGGGGGTAAGCCGGTAGCCGGATTCGGCCACAAAATAAAGCTCCTGCAAAAGTGTTTTAGCCTGATAGATGTCGGACTGCCGTCCCTCCATGGTAATATCATTGCCCTTTATGCGAACTTTGACGCCGAGCTTTTTGCCGATCTTTTTCAGGTTCTGGTCGTGCTCACCGCACAGCAGCTTGATAATGCCGCTGTCTTCAAAATGCAGTGTTTCAACCGGCCCGGATTTTTTTTCAGTAATGGTTTCCATGTGAAATATAATAAATTTTAATTAATAATAAATATTAATCATTAAAAGTGGTTAATTATTGCTTTTCTGGATTTCACCCGACGGTGTGAATCTGGACAATAACTTCCCGAGACCTCGGCCGATTATCAAAATCGCAGAGAACAATCTGTTGCCAGGTTCCAAGAAGCATTTTACCGTCGACCAGGGGGATGGTGAGCGAGGGTCCAAGGAGTGCCGCCCGTACATGGGCATATCCGTTGCCGTCCCCCCACCTCTGGTCATGCTCATAGGGTATATCTTGGGGAGCCACTTTTTCTATGGCCCTTTTAAGGTCATTGACAACACCGCTTTCGTATTCAATTGTGGTTAATGCTGCTGTTGAACCGGCAATAAAAAGAAGCACCAGGCCGTTTTCGTCGGATATCATCGAGTCAACCTGGCTGCTGATATCAATGATATCGGTCGAGGCTGTTGTTTTTAAACGAATTGTAGAAGTTTTTATTGCCATAGAATGTATTTTTTTGTATAAAAAGACAAAAATTTTATTATAAAAAGGAGTAGCACATGGGTATGGCCTTTTCAAGGTATTTTTCCTGTGTTTTCGCTTGACAAATCACCATAAAATTATATAAACTATCTATTTTAAAAAAATATGCCGTTTTTTGTTTGTTATTACAATGCTAAAACCAGCTTCCAAATATATACAATTATAGAGAGGATTCACATTCGACATGGCCGTTAAAATACGACTTGCCAGATATGGGAAGAAGAAAAAACCGTTTTACCGAATAGTCGTCGCCCAAGACACTTCGCCGCGTGACGGCAGGTTTATTGAGGCAATCGGAACCTATGATCCGTGTACCGAACCTGCAAGCATTCGTG
Organism: Thermodesulfobacteriota bacterium; assembly: GCA_028282925.1. Lineage (GTDB taxonomy): Bacteria > Desulfobacterota > WTBG01 > CAIYCZ01 > CAIRTM01 > JANQGV01. The sequence goes on along the minus strand of JANQGV010000069.1, from coordinate 6,378 downwards.
TAGATAAAGAAAGGGCTCTGAATTGGCTGAGTAAAGGAGCGCAGCCAACGCAGTCTGCCGGTCAACTTTTGAGGAAACAAGGCGTTTACAAAGGGTAAGCTTTTTGCAGCTTTAACAAGGGGTAGTACAAACCGGTAAACTATCATTCACTTGGAGGCTAGTATGAAAGACTTAGTTAAATATATTGCTCAAGCTCTTGTTGACAATCCCGACGAAGTGGCAGTAAGCGAAGTTGAAGGGGAACAGACATCGGTAATCGAACTGCGGGTTGCTAAAGAAGACCTGGGTAAGATTATTGGGAAGCACGGCAGAACGGCTCAGTCTATCAGAACTATCCTTTCGGCGGCATCGGCGAAAAACAGGAAAAGAGCTGTTCTCGAGATTGTTGAATAATAGTAATAACCGGTAGTACCATTTGTAAAAGCCCCGTCCCGGCTGGCTGAATGTCCAGCACGATTTATTAGTACGTTATCGACCGTTTTACAAACTGTTTGATGTTCATATACCATGGCAAAGGAATTCAGTGTTTCTTTGCCGGTTTTTTTCAATGGAAATTCAACCTGTAACGCGCTTTGGCCGGTTATGAGGTTGATGAACCGTGTGTATGGTTCAATTTGATATAATAACGCTTTTTCCCCGGATGTTCGACTCTCCCCTGCAGGAGAGTATTATACACAAAGCTCAGGAAAACGGCTTAATACGGATACATATACATAACCTGCGGGACTATACCGAAGACCGGCACCGCACAGCGGATGACACACCCTATGGCGGTGGGGCCGGGATGGTTATGAAGGTTGAGCCGATAGCCAAAGCGGTTGAGACTGTTACACTCGGTACGGGGCGTACACGCACCATACTGACAACGCCGCAGGGTGAAGTGTTCAGCCAGGAAACGGCTCAGCGGCTGAGCCGCTTCGACCAGCTCATCATACTCTGCGGCCGCTACGAAGGCGTTGATGAGCGGGTACTTTCATTTGTGGATGAGGAACTCTCCCTGGGAGACTATGTGCTGACCGGAGGCGAACTTCCATCCATGGTTGTTATTGATACTGTGGCACGTCTTGTTGACGGCGTGGTGGGTGACCCTGCATCTGTTGAGGAGGACACTTTTTCCAACTCGCTTCTCAAACATCCGCAGTATACGCGACCGAATATATTTCGGGGACTTGAAGTTCCCGGGGTGCTTGTTTCCGGCGATCATGGCAGGGTCAGGGAATGGAGAAAGACCGAATCGTTAAAGAAAACCCTGAGACGTCGCCCCGATCTGCTGGAACAGGCGGAGTTGTCTGAAGAAGATAAGAAGCTATTGGAATATATTAAAAAATCTGAGAAATTGGAGTGACCAATGAATGTAGTTGACAGATTAGAGCGAGAGCAGATGCGTCTGGATATTCCCGACTTCCGTTCCGGTGATACGGTGAAGGTGCATATCAAGATTCGTGAAGGTGAAAAGGAAAGAATACAGGTTTTCCAGGGTATCGTTATTGCAAAACGCAAAGGCGGTTTGCGTTCGACGTTTACCGTAAGAAAAGTATCGTATGGTATCGGCGTTGAAAAAGTTTTTCCTTTGCACTCGCCGTCGATCGACAAGATAGAAATCGTGCAGCGCGGAAAGGTGCGCCGCTCCCGGCTGTACTATCTGCGTAAGCTCAAAGGTAAGGCTGCCCGCGTTAAGGTAAGAAGATACAATTAAGCCAACCGCATGGAATCATTGCCCTTGCAACTGCAGGAGTCTATACCGGCGGAAAAGGTTCTCCATGAAAAGGGATTTCGCGCTGTTGCCGGTATAGATGAGGCGGGTCGGGGGCCCCTTGCAGGGCCCGTAGTTGCCGCGGCGGTGGTACTGTCTCCAGGCTGGAGCCATCCAGATATTACCGATTCGAAAAAGCTCACCGCAAAAAAAAGACAGGCCCTGTTCCATCTCATCCAGGAAAACGCAGTGACATGGAACTGGGCTTTTGCCGACGCTTCTGAAATAGACCGCATTAATATTCTCAGGGCAAGCCTTCAGGCCATGAAAAGGGCTGTGGAGCGCCTTGCCGTGCAGCCGGAGTACCTTATTGTAGACGGTCCCCATGCCGTGCCCAGTGAGTTGCCCCAAACCCCGATCCCCCACGGCGATTCGCGCAGCACAGCTATTGCCGCTGCCTCTATTATGGCAAAAGTGATACGTGACGCCATTATGCAGAAGTATCACAGGCTGTACCCCCGCTATCATTTCAACAAAAACAAAGGCTATGGAACCCGGGAGCATGTGGAGGCTTTAAGGACTCATGGGCACTGCCCGATTCATCGGGTGACTTTTAAAAAAGTTGTTCCTGCCGATGAAACCTGATATAGATGAGTAAGACACGCAACAAGCTGGGCGCCCAGGGCGAAGATATAGCCGTGCGTTACCTGAAAAAACGCGGTTATACCATTCTGCACCGAAACTATCGGTGTGCATTCGGCGAAATAGATATTATTGCACGACAGAAAAAGACACTCGTGTTTGTGGAAGTGAAAACACGCAGCACCTCAAAGTACGGCCTGCCCCAGGATGCTGTTCAGCCCTTAAAACAGAGAACAATCTGCAAGGTGGCACTTGAGTATATACAGCGGCACGGCCTGGAAGACAGTGCCGCCCGGTTTGATGTTGTTGCGATTCGCATTGTGCCGGAAGGCCCTTGCGTTGATGTGATTGAAAATGCCTTTGAACTGACGGTTCAGTAGCACCGCTCATGGTGCCGTCTATGATGAAATTGTGAGAGTATGGTGAGCCCGTCCAGGAGACAAGTAAAAACAATCGTGCTGGTTGCGCTGCTGCTGGTGGTGTTTGTGCTTCCGGCTGTATCGATTGTTGCCGCATATCTGTATTTCAGCCATGATCTGCCGCGCATCGGTTCCCTGAAGGACTATCGTCCCCCTCTTGTTACCGAGGTCTATTCGGCCGAGGGGGGGCTTATCGGCGAGTTTTTTATTGAAAAGCGGTACCTGGTGTCGTTGGATGATATTTCCCCCATCTTGATCCAGGCCATCATTGCCGCAGAGGACGACCGGTTTTTTGAGCACAAAGGTATCAACCTCTGGAGTATCGTGAGGGCCGCAATTAAAAATCTGCGCTCTTTTGAGATACGTCAGGGCGGCAGCACCATTACCCAACAGATAGTAAAGTCGCTTTTGCTCACCCCGGAGAAAAGTTTTACCCGCAAGATCAAAGAAGCCATTCTTGCCACCAGAATAGAAAAGTCCCTGTCCAAGGATGAAATCTTAACCCTGTACCTCAATCAGATATATTTCGGTCGGGGAGCCTATGGTGTTGAGGCGGCGTCGCGGGTGTACTTTGGGAAATCCGCCCTGGACCTCACCCTTGGAGAGGCTTCCTTCCTGGCAGGGCTTCCCAAGGCACCCAACTATTACCGCAATCTCGACCGTGCGAAGAAGCGGCGGCGGTATGTGCTGGTCAGGATGCTTGAGCAGGGATACATTGTGCCCGCCGAACTGCGCGAGGCCGAAAAGAGCCCGATTGAGTTTGTTCAATCGGAAAACATCACCAAAGAGCGGGCCCCCTATTTTGTCGAGCATATCAGGAGAATGCTTGAAAAAAAATACGGTGCCGATTTTCTCTATAAATACGGTGTGCGGATAGAGACGACCCTTGACCTGTCGATGGAGCAGGCTGCACATGATGCCGTGCGCAAGGGGGTTGAAGCATATGAAAAACGGGCCGGCGAGATCGACAACAGTACCCGCGTTCAGGCCGCTTTGCTGGGCATGCATCCGTATTCAGGACACATCAAGGCCATGGTCGGCGGCCGGGACTTCCGGGAAAGTCAGTTTAACCGGGCCGTACAGGCCCAGCGCCAGCCGGGTTCTGCGTTCAAACCCATCATTTACGCCGCCGCCCTGGATAAGGGATACACTCCCGCCAGCATTATCGTGGATTCCCCGGTGGTCTATGAGGTGGAGGAATTTGATGAGGAAACCGGGGAAAAGGAATACAGCTTCTGGGAACCGCAAAACTACGATAAATCCTTTTACGGCCCTATTACTTTCCGCAAAGCACTGACGCAATCCCGCAATATCGTTACCATAAAAATATTGAAGGACATCGGTATCAACTATGTTGTCCGGTATGGCAGAAAGCTGGGTGTGGTGGGTGAGTATAATTACGACCTGTCTCTTTCCCTGGGGACCTGTGGTGTCTCGCTGGAAAATATTGTGAAAGCCTATTCCGCATTTTGCGCCCAGGGCGTTTATGCCGATCCCATGTATATCGCCAGAATTATCGACCGGGACGGCAACGTGATTGAGGAAAACGCGCCCCATCTGGTTTCGGCGCTCAGCCCCCAGACAGCCTATATCATGACCACCATGCTGCAAAGCGTTGTAGAGGAAGGGACGGGACGCCGGGTACGGGCGTTAAGCCGGCCCTGCGCGGGGAAAACCGGTACCACCAACGACGTGCGTGATGCCTGGTTCATCGGGTTTACACCACAGCTTGTAACAGGGGTGTGGGTCGGCTTTGACGATTTGAGACCCCTGGGCAAGAGGGAGACAGGCGCTGTTGCCGCCAGCCCGATCTGGCTGGATTTTATGCAGCAGGTCCTGCGTGATGAACCCGTCCAGTCATTTACCGTGCCCGACGGCATTGTTTTTGTGAGAATCGATCCCAAGACCGGCTATTTTCCGGTTGCAAAAGACGATAAGACCATTTTTGAATGTTTTAAAGAAGGTACGTTGCCCACGCCCTTTATGCCGGAAACCATGGAGCGGTTGTAGGAGACGGCCGGATAACGCCCATCTTCTGCGTTGTGTTCACCCCTCGTCCCTGCGGCGTACAACTGAGTACGCCTCACTCCTCGGGATTTCACACGCCTTGAATCTGAACATTCTCCAACCGTCTCCTGGACTGTAAAGCATTGTTGTGCCCTCGCTTGATTTGGGACTATGGAGTGGCCGGATAACGCCCATCTTCTGCGTTGCGCTCACCCCTCGTCCCTGCAGCGTACAACTGAGTACGCCTCACTCCTCGGGAGTTCGCGCGCCTTGAATCTGAACATTCTCCAGCCGTCTCCCGGTCTGTGAGGCATTCCGGTGTTCACGCTTGAGTTGGGGCTATGGAACGGCCGGATAACGCCCATCTTCTGCGTTGTGTTCACCCTTCGCCGTTTTAGACGACTGAGTGGCATCCCTGCAATGATTTTTCATTTGATACGCGGACTGGAAAATCTCGTTATTTTTCAATTTCGCCGGTCATGGGAACAAAGCGCACCGGCAGGATATATTCAATTTGAAGGTCTTTCCCTTTTTTGGTGCCCAGTATCAGCTTTTGCGTCTGGAGCCGTCCGCCCAGGGGCATTATGATTTTTCCGCCTTCCTTGAGCTGTTTGGTGAGCCGGGGGGGGATCTTCTCGGCGGCACAGGTCACCATAATCGCATCAAAGGGCGCGTGTTCCGCCCAGCCGTAAAACCCGTCGCCGGCCTTGACGGAAACGGTGGTGTAGCCCAGACTTTGCAGGAGTGCGGAGGCCTGTTTTGCCAGGTTTTGATTTATTTCTATTGAATACACGCGGTCCACGATTTCCGCCAAAACTGCCGCCTGGTAGCCGGAGCCGGTGCCGACCTCAAGAACCTTGTCGCTTTTTTTCAACTTCAATCCCTGGGTCATGAACGCCACAATGTAGGGTTGAGATATTGTCTGGTCTTCTTCGATGGGCAACGGATAGTCTGCATACGCCCGCTTCCGGAATCGTTCTGAAACGAAAAGGTGCCGTGGTACTTTATTCATGGCGTTGAGTACTGCGGCATCAGTGATGTCCCTGCCCTTTAAATCGTTTTCCACCATGAAGGCCCGACGCTGTGAAAACACGTTGTCGGTTTCGGCGCAGGCGAGAGAATGTGGAGCCAGACACAGCAGGAACAGCAGCATTACGGTTGGGATGCGGTTGATTGAGCTTTTTATTAAAGTACCCATGGTTGTCCTTTCTTTCCGGCCACACGTTTTTCCGGCTATTATATAATGGCGTTACAGGTTTTCCTAGAAAAAGTATAGTATGTTTTTTACCGTATGAAAGTAATAAAGTTTTGTTATCCCGTTTTTTGGGATTGATAGAGCGAAAAATAGGTTGAATTAAACATAATTGTGTTTTATGTTTTAATGTAGACATTGATTGGGGTGGATTATGGCGAATGGTCAAATGTTTACGGTAAAGGAGCTTGCCGGTATAGTCGGGGTTCCGCAGCGGAGGATTCAATTTTACGTTGATCGGGGCTTTATTGTTCCGGACGGGCATATTTCCTCCGGCCGGGGTGTTGCGCACCGTTTTTCGGTAAAAAACGTCATGGAGCTCTGTGTTATCCGTGATTTGGGGAGTATGGGGGTTGCCCTGGCCG
>JANQGV010000040.1 GCA_028282925.1 Thermodesulfobacteriota bacterium | reverse complement strand
CGACAGGGCCTATGTCTACCCCTGGCCACGGGCTGTGGCGGTTGCCTGGCAGGTGAAGATCGACATTATACGTTTTGACGGCGTCAGGGGTGGAGAGGTCGTGCTGCAGGCCCGCTGGTCGCTTGCCGGCCGGGATGCCGGGAAAGCAGGCATGTGGCAGAGCTTTTCTCTGCGCGAGTCTGTAAGCGGGCCCGGATATGAGGCCCTGGCCGCTGCACAAAGCCGGGCCCTGGACGGGCTGAGCCGGGAGATTGCCGCACTGATTGCCGAAAGGCAACGCCCCAGGAAGTAAGCACTCTGAAAGCGATGCTGTTACAGTAGCAAGATACATGCTTTAATTAAAAATATGCTGCAAATGCCTGGAGCGCCTGAATAATAAAGATGGGTGCGCAGTGCGCACCCTACGCACTCCAATCAACATACGTCAAGCGAAGACCCGACCCCTTATGTTTTTTAAAGCGTCAGTTTTCATAGTATTCAATGGGGCGTTCCGTATCCCATGTCCATTCATACCAGCCGCTTGCGAAATTGCTCGGATTTTCATAGCCCATTAAATATGCATAATACCATACCAGGCTTGAGCGCCATCCACCGCCACAGTAGAAGGAAACCCTTGTGTTTTTTGAAATGCCCGCTTTGGCCCATTCCGCCTGCACTTCGGTGTAGGCACGCAGTGTTACGGGAACTCCGTATGGTGCGTTATTACCACTACTGATATCATCCAGGTACCAATTCATGTTCTGCACCCATTTAGCATTTGGTATATAGCCGGGTACACAGAAGAAATCATATATGCAGGCTGATTCATCATTTGCAGAGTATTCGATCCAACTGCGGTCGTCACCTATGACCGAATCGGGATCGTCGATCATTTCTTCAATATCTTCAATGCTTGCATAATATTCAGGGTGAACGGGAACCGTTACACCGAAATCTTCCACCGGTTCGGGTATGTTTGTTGTCGTTTCTATTTCGCCCCCGATCTGGCTCCATAACGCCAGATCGCCGTTAAGATACCGTACATCCTCAACACCGGCATACATCAGGGCCCATGCTACCCGATACGCGCCGCCGATATAGGATTTATCGCCATTGTATACAATAACCATGGTATCGTGTGTAATGCCGAATTTTTCAATTGCGGCTTTCAGCGCTTCAGGTTCCAACAGCATGCCGTCTTCCGGGCGGGTCCAGGGATAAATTCCATCGGGCTCGGTTACATCAAACATATGCAAGGGAATATGTATTGCGCCGGGTATGTGTCCGGACTCGTAATCTTCATTGCGGTTGTATCCGTTCGGATCAGCGGCACCTTTCCAATACAGGGAGCTGGCATGAACGATTACATATTTATTGCCCGTGTACGTGGGGGGGGAGCCGGCTGTGCCGGGGTTTCCGCCTTCGATAAGCTGTTTAACCCAGGCAGGATACACCAGCTTCTCATAGTTTTCCAGGGAATCCATCGGGCAAGAAGCGTCTGCGCTCCACTCGTACATAGACCCATCATAGTTTGAGATATCCTTATATCCCATCAGGCGCAAAGTGAAATAAACAAGTCCGCTGCGTATCCCTGCAGTGCAGTATGAGGTTACCGTTTTATCCGTTGTGATATTATAGGATTCAAACATTTCCTTCAGGCTGTTGTAATCCCTGATAGTGTTGTTGTCATTATTGTAAAACCACTGGTAATTAATATTAATTGCACCCGGAATGTGCCCCCCGCGCGTTTCGCCGTAAAGCGTCCAGCCGTTATATTCTTCATCTTCACGGGGGTCAATCACAACAAAATTCTCATTGTCGAGGTTTTTAAGAATGCGGTCTTTTTCCATTAAATAGCTGCTCTTTACCGCGGCGATAAAGGTGTTTGCCGGCAGGGTGTTGACGGACGATTCTGTTTGCCTGCCTTCGGCAACCCATACATCCCAACCACCGTTGAGGATGTGTACATCCGTGCATCCCAGATATTCGAGCATCCAGAAAATGCGGCCGGCCGAACCCCAGGAAGTCAGCGTATCATCATAAATGATAATCGTCATGTTCCGGTTAAGGCCTAAAGCACCCAGTTGGGCTTCAAGTGTGGAAAGAGAATTTAATGTACTGTCGGCATCAACATAATCGTTCCACTTCATACTGATTGCACCCGGGATATGGGAAACATCGTAACCGGAAGCACGCGCATCTATTATTACAACCCCCGGGGCTTCTAAAATTGTTTCAAGTACATCGGCAGACACAAGAAGTTCTCCGTTGGGGTAATCCCCTTTTGGAAAATTAATTGTGTTGCATCCCTGCACAAACAGTAAAAATGTTACTAAAAAAAACATCCCTGCAAAATACTCGCCTCTTTTTACCTTCATACCTTCTCCTCTGTTATATTAATAGGCCAAATGCATATTTATACACACAGAGCTACCTTGCTGTACAATTGCTAATTGCAATACTGCAAAGTGAATGCATAGGTATTTTAAATAAGAGTGGTATTGGTGCAGATCCGGGTGTTACAATGCTCGGCATCAGAAGGGTTCTCCATTCTGATGAGCATTATGTGCCTGGCTTAATCTTTGCCCGGCTCGTTCATAAGCGAATTGATCACAGAATCCGGTTATTTTTATCTTGACGAAACAAGCAGTTACCTGTTTTTTTATGTTTTACAGTAAAGGCGGCACCCTCTGTGCCTAGCTCTATTACTAAACACTTTCAACTGAACGAAAGGGGCCTGAAATGAAGAGAACAACCCATGTGCTCTGGCTTGTACTGTTTGCACTATTGTTTTTTTCCAACATGCAGAGTGCAAGTGCTCAAGAAGGCTCTGTTGCAAAAAACAAAAAGACACTTTTATTTGTTGCCGGTGATTACACGCCGTTTGTTTCTGAAACTCTTGACGGATTAGGCCCTGTACCAAAGATGATTACCGCAATTGCCGAGGGGATGGGGTATAAGGCGGAATTTAAAATTGTTCCCTGGAAGAAGTGCGAATATCTTGTGCAAGCGTGTGAGGCATTCGCCGTGTTCCCTTACATGAAAACCCCTGAAAGAGCAAAAACTTTCTGGAATTCCGATCCGTTTATGAAGATATCCACATCGTTGTTTTTTTATAATAAACAAAAAAAGGATTTTACGTTTACAGGCCTTGAGGATTTGAAAAAATACAAAATCGGCGTAATCCAGGATGATTGGTTTGTGAATTTTCTCAAAAGAAATGATATGAATATTGTTCCTGCGGACAATGCCCAGGCACTTATAAAAAATCTCAGGGACAAGAAGTTTGATCTTGCAATTCTTGATACCGCCCAGTGTTTACATGTAATTAATAAGCTCTATCCTGACGAGGCTGCAAAGTTCGGTTATTTGGATAAGCCGTTTTCCGAAAAAAATTATGGTTTGCAGGTCGCAAAAAAGTACGAAAACGGGCAGGCTCTTGTAGAGCGGTTTAATGCAGGGCTGCGTCAATTAATCGCAAACAAAGAGTATCAAAAAATATTCAGCGAAGGCAACGTTCAGGAATTCAGCATCGCCCCGTAAGGCGATTTTGTGACGATACAGTAGTCAAGGGTGTAGGCGTGCCCCTGAATGTCCTCCGGGCAGTTGATGGTCAGGGTTTCCAGAAGTGACCGCAATCCGTGCATTTCAATCCGTGCTTGTAAAAAAACAGCGGGAAACCAAGCAGGAGAAATACAATAAAGGCCGGTACTCGCCCCTTTGTAAATGGATGAAAATTCTTTCCGCCGCACAACGGACAAACAGTTTCGTCTGAACCGCTTTCGCAATCCACTTCTGTAGAAAAATCACTGTTAAGAATGCCCAGGGCCTGCTCCGCATATTCCGGTGCCACCAGCAGCTTCACGCCACCCAATGCATCGGAATAAAGCCACTGCATGTTTATCATATGTTCATCAACAACGGCTGCAGGAATGCCGGCGCTTTCCAGGCTCGATTTAGCCATGTGCGCTTCATGCGGATATGAGAAGCGGGCAATAACAACAGGTTTATCCATTCGACATCAAATCAATTCGGTAGATATGCTCAGCAATGTGTCCATTGGCACACGTTGCAGTTCAGCCCCGGAAATCTTTTATTGTCACCACAGGCACAGCACGGTTTTGCCGTCGCGCATCTCACCCCGGGCCTTTTCCATATGCCGCAGCGTGGCAAATTCTCTTTCGAGATCAGCGGGCGACATCTTGAGCATCTCAGCCAGCACGGCAGGCTCAACGCCCCCGGTCTCTTCCAGGGCTTTCAGAATCTTTGTCTGGTTTTCAGTCAAAATCGCATCCTTGCCGGAAAACGATTTTGCCGTGTACACCGCCCAGGGATCACATCCGCGGGCAGGGGAGAGCACATCGATGTAGCAGTCCTCGCACAGCGTCTTTCCATTGTGCTGCATCTCCTCTCCCTGTTTGATCTGTTTACTGCATTTTTCACAGTTCATTGTTGTATCCCTTTGTAATAAACGTTTACAAGAGGCCGGTTTGATACAGGAAAAGTATAGGTGTGCCGGGATTGAATGTCAAATAATGGTTCAAGCGCTTACGCAGAACGTCTTGGGTGAATAGTTTCGGTTTGACCCTGATTCGCTTCCGGCCGAAGTCCCAAGCCGGGTTCTTTGAGCCGAATTGTTTACTTGTAAATCATAAAGTATTTTGTTTCGTCTACTTTGTTCCAGGTATAGAAAATATGAGGTACCGTAATGTTATAGCGGCTTATCCTCTCAAACGTTTCAGCGTCCATCCACGTGAAACAGGCATGAAGGTATTCGACCCGGACTTTCGGTAATATCACGGAGACTTCACCGCGCCGGCTTTCCAACGTACCGATCAACCGTTGCTCGGTTTTTATTTGCAACTCGACCGTTGCCACCATATCAATGTCTATCGGGTTTTTGGGTAAAGCTTTCGCCCAGTATCCGCAGAAGTAGGGCATAATGGAATAGTGCCCACCTGTTTTTTCTATTGCGCGTTGCAGGTCATTTAAAACGGCATAGGCTCGTTCGTTTGTCTTAATGCCCGCGGCCCCCGGCAGAACGCCCCGTAACGGGTGCTGTAAATATTTTGCAGGGCTGTCAAACCATACATATTGCTGACGTGCATACGAATAGCACGGTAATAATAGACCCAGTAAAAGTATCAAGACAACCCGGTTGATGGGAACACGGGTATGCTGATTTGCGGTGAGTGCCCGGCACGTTATTGCAATATATACCATCAGTATGACGGACAAGGGCCCTGCAACCAGGCAGGGATAGTTCATGCCTTTTGATATCGACGAAGCCCAGGCAAGCAGCACAATCACAAAAACCACTCGAACGTCAATAGCTTTTTGCACGCCCAGTGCTTTGGAGGCTATCAGACACCCGACACACGTGCCGAAAAGGAAAAAGGTAGGAAATTTGGTTTGTATATTGTAAACCAGATGCACCGTATACACAAAAAGAGGGAGGCAAAACAAAACAATACACAGGAGCCCCGGCAGAACAGCATTTTGTTTTGATTGCTTACGTTGTCGGGTAAGCAGCGCAATTGCAATGAATCCGGATGCAATACCAAAATAGAGTGCTCTATTCGTATAATAGGTTTTTATGCCGACATCTATAAATTCAGTTTGTGTCAGTATCTGGGTGACGGCACTCGGCAGCCCTCCGGTAAAAAACAGAAAAGCTGTGTACAAAAGCCCGGGCAGCATGACGGCAAACCAGTAACGAAACTTTTTCCAGTCATGAAACAAAAACAATACCGCGGGAGCAATCACCAGAAAGTTTTGTTTGCATAGATAGGCCAGTGCAATCAAAAAGTAGCCGGCACATTTTTGTGCCGGTTTTTGTGTCTGCACAAGGAGAAACATTCCGCATGCAACAAAAAAAATCCCGTCTGTAGTGTGCCAGGCCATTGGAGGAAAAGTGTTTGTCGAAAAAAGGCAGGCACAAACGGCAAAAAGAAATGTTTCGAGTTTGCCCACTACGGCTGATGATGAACGCAAAATGACTTTGGTCATGCACCATCCGATACAGGCGAGCTGAAGCCAAACAACATACCTTGAGAGCCAGTACGTATAATCGCCTCCAAAATATACTACGGACATGCTGACTGTGCATTGATTTCGGCAGACTGCGTCAATATGGTGCAAGGCTGTATGCGGCGGCTACATAAACGATACTGGGCGCTGGTGATGAAAGGCAAACACCACAATCTGGCACTT
>JANQGV010000032.1 GCA_028282925.1 Thermodesulfobacteriota bacterium | reverse complement strand
CTCATAGGCCTTTAACGCCCGTTGTCTTATTTCTTTTGATGATATTCCCATATTCCTTCTTTATCGGATTTTGGCCGCTTCAACTTTATTTTGCTCTAGGGTAATACCCTAAAAAAAGTTTTAAAAACGCTTGACGAACAACCTTTTAGTTAATATACTAATATTTCGGCATCTAAATAAAAGTGCAACAAAAGGGGATTACCATGAAAGATTTAAAAACAATTGCAGAACTTTTGATCAAGCGGGGTAAAGTACGGGGAAAGCCGGTAGGTTTAAGCCTCTTCAGGGAAACGATTCCAGAAGGCTACGAGCCCATTGGCGCTGAACCGCCCTGTGCCATCGTGCGCATTGCCATGGATGAGGGCAAAAAGGTCTATTTCGATGCCGACCATCAGGATTGCCTGGTGGGCGTGCACCATGCAGGTATCCTGCCCGGCAAGCGGGAGATAGTTTCAGGTGAGTACCTCTCGAAAACATCCAGTTTTTTCACCTATGATGCTGCCGCGCGCCTGAAAGCAGGCACCCCGGTGCTGCCCACCGGCATGGTGAAGGCCATCGGGGCCGCCCCCCTTGACGAAGTGCCTGAAGGGGTTGCGGTAGACTGGATCATCTGTGTTGCCAACGTACAGCACGCAAATTTCATCGGCACCTGCCGTCTGGCCCAGGAAGGCATCAGACCTTTCTGCTCGTTCGGCAGTTCGCTGTGCGGTGAGATATTTGCCCAGCCGTGGCATTTGCAGGACATCATTATTACCTCGGGCGACCAGGGCGGCCGCATGCACAACAAGATCAAGTCCGACCAGATGTTTATAGTTATACCCATGCAGTTTGTCGACTTCCTGCCTGCAACCCTTGAAAATGTAAAAGTCGATGTGAAAACCTCGCGTACCATGACCAAACCGGCCCACTCACCTTTCTGGAAGAAGATGGAAGACAAAGCAGCCGGTACGGTGGAGCCGGAAGAGGTAGAGGAAACCTCAACCGATGAAATAACGTTCAGCATGCCGTGGGACGAAGAAGCCCGGAGCCTTCTGAAGAAGGTGCCCGAGGGTATTATCGAGATGGTTGTTACCAACTCGGAAGACTTTGCCAAGGAAAAGGGCTACGAGATGGTGACCAAGAAGTCGATGGATGAGCAGATGGCGCTGATGGGGACAAGTATCGACGAAATGCTCGAGTCTCTTTAACGAGAGTGGTGGAAACCATCCATCTACTACGTTGCTCGCACCCCTCGTCACTGCGGCGTACAACCGAGTACGCCTCATTCCTCGGGGATGCGCGACGCCTTGTATCTGAATAATTTCCATCACTCTCCTGGGTTTTTGGTTTATTGAGGATGGATGAGTCCCACGCCTTGCATCTAAGCGTTTCTTATCAGCCTGCGAGGTCTGAAGTATGAACAATCTGCCCGTGGGTTTTTTGACGCTTTGTATCTGAACATTTTTCATCACTCTCCTGGGTGGGTGGTTGATTGTGTTACCGGGGCGGGTCTCTGTGCCCGCCCGCAAACATGGTTAAAAAACGGGCGCCCCATCCTTCGCGTAAAGCTACGGCATGGCAGGCACGGAGAGGCGCCTACAAACAACATATTAATCCAGCATTGTTCCCAAAGGCGAGTTATATGCAGCGGGTGGTGAAAGAATAAACACAACAATGTGTAGGGCTGAAATACAGTATCTGAACATAAACAGTGGAGGGACATATGAATAAGAACCAGGAGTATGCCCAGCGGATGAAGGAGCTGGAAGGCTATGAGCGGGACATCATTGCCATTAAGCTGTGCGATGAGGTGCCGGACGGAGTAGACTTTTACGGAGATGATATTTCCTTTGAGTGTGCCATCTTTGCAGAAGCTTGGGAAGATGGTAAAAAGCCGTTTTACATTTCAACCAAAAACATCCTGTGCGGCGGTGGAGTGTACTCGGGACTCGGGAGCGTTAAGCGCACCAAGGAAGAGTTCAACATGGGCATGGAGGGCACCGCCATCGGCGAGAAATGCGCATATTCCACCCGCCAGGTGTTTCGCCGGGTCAACCAGCAGATACCGCACTTTTTCAAGCACCGTAAATTCCTGATCATCGGCAAGCTGCAGGACGTTGAAGACCCGGACATTGTCATGATCGTGACCGACGCCAACCGGGTGATGCGGCTCTGCAAGGTCTACACCTGGAAAACCGGTGAGCTGGTGACCGGCATTGCGGGCACCGCCTGGTGCGCAAACTCCATACCCCTTGTGTATCGCACAAAAACCATGACCTTTAACATGGGCGATCCTCCCTCACGGGTGATGATGCAACTGGAACCGGGTGAGATGTACTGCTTTATCCACTATGACCTGTTTCCACTGATTGTTGAAAACATGGAAAATATATCCGACGGCGTCGTCATGTAAAAAATGGAGGGAATAAAAATGGCCTATTATATAACCGATAGATGTATTATTTGCGGAACCTGCTGGGAAATCTGCCCCACCGACTCCATCGAGGAGTACGACTGGTACTACCGCATCAATGAAGAAACCTGCGTTGAGTGCGGCGCATGTGTGCGTGTGTGCCCCAACGTGGCCGTCGTTAAGAAGCAAGACGGTGACGATTCGGAAAAATAAATGTGAATTCACCGCCGATATATGCTAATGAATTAGAGAAAGGAGTACAATAACGCATAACACCAGCAGGCAAAGGGGTGGCTTTGGCCGACAACGTTAAAATACTGGTGGTGGACGACACGATTGAAATTGTCACCATTACCAAAAAACTTTTGACCAACATCGGCTACGACGTGATAACGGCCGGTGACGGTGAGGAGGGGCTTGAAAAAGCCCTGCAGGAGTTACCCGACCTGGTTGTAAGCGATGTGATGATGCCCAAGATGGACGGGCTGGAAGTGTGCCGGCGCCTGAAAGAAAAAGAAGAGACCCGGCTCATTCCGGTTGTGCTCCTGACTTCCAAGGATTATGTAGAAGACAAAGTCAACGGCCTCGAAAGCGGGGCCGACGACTACATTACCAAGCCGTTCGAAGCCAAGGAATTTGTGGCCCGCATCAAGGGCATGGTTGAGCGGCGCAAATACCGCGACAAAGTGGAGGAAGAGGGCACTCTTGATGCCTTAGAAAAGATGCTTGACGGGGTTGCACACGAAGTGCGCAACCCCATTGTTGCCATCGGAGGCTTTGCCCGCCGCATCCGCGACAGCCTGCCTCCCGGAGACCGCATCCGGACCTATGCCCAGCATATCACCCACGAAGCCGAACGCCTTGAAACAATGCTCAGGGAAATTATTTCAATGAAGAGCCTGGTAATATCCCTGAATGAGAAGGTCGACCTTATGAAAGCGGCCCGCTCCGCTGTCGAGCACTTCGGACCGGCCCTGGAACAGAAGATGATCACAATCAGGGAGCAGTTTGCCGGCGAAGACCTGATTGTGCGCGGCGATCGGCAAAACCTTGAAGTGGCCTTCTCACATGTTATTGAAAATGCCATTGAAGCCATGGAGCCGGGCGGCAGCCTGCTGATGGAGATTGCCCGGCAGGACCACAGGGCAACGGTTGATTTTACCGACACGGGCCGTGGTATTCCCAAGAACGAACTGAAAAATGTGGTACGCCCCTTTTACACCTCCAAGATGTCCGGAGCCGGTATGGGCCTTACCCGGGTAAAACACATTGCCATCATGCACGGCGGCGCGATGTCGATTACGAGTACGGTGGGAGAGGGGACCACGGTTCGCATTGATCTGCCTCTTGTGGAAGGCTGACGGTAAAGGCTGATGATAAACACCTATCTGCTGCATTGTGCGTATCGTTCATCGTTGCAGCGTACAACCGAGTACGCCTCACTCTTCACGACACCGCACGCCTCGCATCTAAGCATTTCTTATCAGCCTTTGAGTCCCCAGGAAAAAACAACTCCTTTTGCATTTCAGGCATACATACAATACCAGTCATCCTGCGGTTTGGAGGCTGTGTCACAATTCATTTTCACGTTTTTTATTACGACACAGCCTCTTGACCGCAGGATCCATAGGGCATTGAAAAAAAGGGTGAACACGGATGTGCTCACCCTTTTGAATTGTGAAATGACATTCCTATTTATTCGTTGCGGGCGGCCTCGATTGTTTCAACAAGGTGCACGCCCAGTTCAAAGGCCTTGTCAAGCTTCGCGTTGAACACTTCATCGCTCATACCCTCGACCCCGCCGACATAAAGCTTGTCCAGGGTGTCGATCTCTTCGAACAGCAGGTGGGCTTCTAATGCCTCGTAGCAGGGGTCTCCCATGACCTCTTCCAGCTCGTCGGCACAGTTGGCCGTGACGATGAACGAGGCTTTCTTCAGGAAATTGGCGGCAACGCCGGGACGGGCCGCCGGGATCTTGGCCAGTTCTTCCATTGATTTGTACGTGAGGGCGATCTTGCGCTCGAGGAACGTTTTCATCAGAGCGGTTACGAACACGTCGTAGCAGGGGCTTGCGAACAGGTAGCCGTCGGAGTTGATGTAGTCCTCAAGGATTGCGGCGGCATCGTCTTTAAGGGGGCATTTGCCGATGGTCAACTCCGGGTTTTTCAAAAAGCAGTTGCCGCATCCCATGCAGTATTTGATGTTGCATTTAATCAGTTCATAGTTTTTTACTTCTGCGCCTTTACTTGCAGCCCCTTCAAGGGCTCTTTTGAGAAGCTTGTTGCACTTGCCGTTCAAGCGCGGGCTTCCCAGAAAACCTAAAATTCTCATTCCTGGCTCCTAGCTGAGTGTATACTGTTTACCTTAATCAAGTGGAGGGTTCACACATGACGACTTCAAGACAGGTATCCGGCCTCCAACCTGCAGGTCCCCCTTTTTTAAACCCTATCGTGCACGTTTGGCCGAATATGCTGTTTTTTATGTCGCCGAAATATCCATTATAATAGAAAACCCTATTGATAATCAAGAATTCTCTATGAAATTTTTGTGCATACAGACATTTATATATATAACTATCAGCATGCTTGTAAAACCGGCTAACTCCTTTATTGGTTGACACTTTTCGGTACATTGCATATACTTTCCACGGTAAAAAGGTTTGGGTGTATGAGCCGGGCCGGAGTAATAAGAACTGTAATTACAAATGGTTATAACCGATAACACCATGTTTTCCAGGGGTGGAGAGCGCCCCTGAACAACGGACATCCCCGTGATGAACAGAATTGCAAAACTCTACGAACTGATCGTGTTGAAACGCCCGGTTGCGGTGCTGGTGGTGCTGGCCCTGGTGCTGGGGTTTTTCGCCTACAATGCCAGGTATTTCAAGCTGGACGCCTCGGCCGACTCGCTGCTGCTGGAAGACGACCGGGACCTGAAGACCTTCCGGACCATCATAGACCGCTACGGCATCAAGGACTTTCTGCTGGTGACCTTCGAGCCCCAAGATGAGCTTTTTTCAAGACCTTCCCTTGACCGCCTGAAGGAGTTGCGCGCAAAACTGGCGGCCCTCGACCGGGTGGATTCGGTGATAAGCCTCCTTGATATACCGCTGTTGAAAACCTCGGGGCTCAAACTCACTGAAATCAGCCTGGAGGGGCTCAAGACCCTGGCCGACCCCGATGTTGACCTGCAGAAGGCCAAAGCGGAAATCCTGTCGAGTCCTATGTATAAAGAGTATGCCCTGAGTGTCGACGGCAAAACAACCGCCATGCTGATCAACCGCTCCAAAGACGAGCGCTATGAAACGCTTTTAAAGGAGCGCGATGCAATGCTTGCCCGCAAGCGGGCGGGCGAACTCGACGAGCAGGGGCGCATTGAGTTGAAGAAAGCCGTTGATGCCTACGACGCCTACTACGAAACCTTTACCGATAACATTCAAGAAGACATCGTGCAGATCAGGGCCGTCATGGAGCCCTACAAACAGTACGGCACGCTGTACCTGGGCGGGGTGTCCATGATTGCAAACGACACCATCAATTTTATCCGCAAAGACCTGGTGGTGTTCGGCATCGGGGTGTTTCTGTTTATCGTGGCCACGCTCACCATTATCTTTAAAGAAATTCGCTGGGTGGTGCTGCCCCTGGTGAGCTGTTTTTTCGCCGTGGTGATCATGGTGGGGGTGCTGGGATTTGTGAACTGGAAGGTAACGGTTATATCCTCCAACTTCATTTCCCTGATGCTGATTCTCACCATGTCCATGAACATTCACTTGGCGGTGCGTTACCGGCAGCTTTGCCACGAGATGTCGGGCGCCACGCAGCGCGAGGTGGTGCTTGAAACGGCCTGCAAAATGGTATGGCCCTGTCTGTATACGGCGTTGACAACCATATTGGCGTTCAGCTCGCTGGTGTTCAGCGGCATCCGGCCGGTGATCGATTTCGGGTGGATGATGACCATCGGGTTGTCGGTCACCTTCGGTACATCCTTTATCCTTTTCCCGTCCATATTGGTGCTGATGAAAAAGTCGGCGGTGCTGAACAACAATGCGCGCCAGTCGCCGGTAACGCGAAACCTGGCCTGGGTTGCCGTAAATCGCGGGGGTTTTGTTATTGCAGGTGCCGTATTGCTTGCCGTCGTGAGCGGTATCGGGGTAACGAGGCTGAAGGTCGAGAACAGCTTTATCAACTATTTCAGAGAAAAGACCGAAATTTTCCAGGGCATGAAGCTCATCGACGAGAAGTTGGGTGGCACAACGCCGTTGGAAGTTATCATAAACTTCGGACCCCAGGATGCAGGCGTTACGGATGAAGAGGCGCTTTACGACGGTGAGCCCGACTTTGACGACGGCGAACCGGATTTTGGGGATGACGAGCCTGATTTCGGCGACGGAGACGACGACCTTGACTGGGCCGGCACTGATGATGCCGGCGACTACTGGCTGACCCCCTATAAAATCGAGCGGATCAAGCAGGTGCACGACTACCTGGAAAGCCTTCCGGAGGTAGGTAAAGTGCTCTCCTTTGCATCCATCGTGCGGGTTATTGAAGACCTGAACAACGGCAAGGCTCTTGACGGGATTGAGCTGGGCGTTATGAACAAGAAAATACCGCCCAAGTTCAAGGCCGACATCATGGACCCCTACATCGCAGTGGAGCAAAACGAGGCCCGCCTCAACCTGCGCATTATGGACTCGTTCGAGAATATCCGCCGCCAGGAACTGCTGAATCGCATTGCCCGGGACATCCCTGAGAAGTTCGGCTTCAAGGGTGAAAACCTGACCATCACCGGGTTCCTGGTGCTGTACAACAACATGCTGCAAAGCCTGTTCAAGTCCCAGATCATGACTCTGGGTATCGTGCTGCTGGGCATAGGTGTGATGCTGCTGGTGCTGTTCCGGTCGTTCACACTGGCAATTATCGGCATTATCCCCAACCTGATCGCGGTGGGTATCGTGCTCGGCATTATGGGGCTGATGGACATACCCCTTGACATGATGACCATCACCATTGCCGCCATCACCATGGGCATCGCCATCGATAACAGTATACATTATATATATCGATTCAAAGAAGAGTATCCCCGGATCGTCAATTATAATGATACGCTGAGGTATTGCCATGGCAGCGTGGGCAAAGCCATTGTAAATACCTCAATTACCATTATTTTCGGGTTTTCGATCCTGGTGATGTCCAATTTCAGGCCCACCATTTACTTCGGCGTTTTTACGGGTCTGGCCATGTTTATCGCCATGCTGGCCGTGCTGGCGCTGATGCCCCGGCTCATCGTGCTCTGGAAACCCTTCAAGTCGTAATATATATTTAAGATAGGAAACATTTGATCTTTCCAGCGGTTTAATTGTATAAGAACAGCATGCGCAAACAGGTAAATACGTGCGCAGGAGGTGAGAAAAGGAAATGGATAGAAACGGTTTAGTAAAAAGCATGATGTGTGTTGTAGCGGCGGTGGTGCTGACGGTTTCATCGGCGTGGGCCGGTGTGGTTACCGACACCCTGAAATCGTCGCTGGATCAGTTTATCGTGGTGCTTAAAGACCCGGACCTGAAAAAGACCGCTAAAAAGCAGGACCGTCGGAACAAACTGCATACCCTGTTTCTGAAAACGTTCGACGAGGTTGAGTTTTCCCGTAAAGCCCTGGGTAAACACTGGAAAGTACGCACCGATGCCGAAAAAAAAGAGTTTATCGATCTTTTTGTCGAACTGATGGAGCGGACCTACTTTGATAAAATTGATGCCTACCTGACCCAGAACGCAAACTTTACCCCCGACAACATCAAGTACCTGAACGAGAAGGTCGGTAAGAAATATGCCGTGGTGGAAACCCGGGTGAACGTCAACGCTGAAACAAAGATACCGATCCACTACCGCCTCAAAAACAACAAGGGCACCTGGCTTATCTGCGACATCGCCATTGAGGGCGTAAGCCTGCTGAAGAACTACCGGGTGCAGTTTAACGAGATTCTCACCAACGAATCATTCCCCCAGCTCATCAAGCGGCTGAAAGAGAAGCAGAAGAATAATGTGGTGGCGAGCAGCACGTAATTTTGCTTGTGAAAAACAGTATAACGATATAAAAAGGCCCTTAGGGGCCTTTTTTTCTCTAGCATAACGTTAGTGGTGCATCGGTTAAACAGTACCGGATTTTCACTATGAAAAATAGTATAGTGCGGTTTGTTTGTATCAGCATTGTGGCGGCTACATTTGCCGGTGTAGCCCTGCACCAGCTTGGATATCCACAGTACGGCATTGACGATGCCAACATTTTTTTTGTGTATGCCAAAAATCTTATAGATGGGCATGGTATTGTCTATAATATCGGGGGCGAGCGGGTCGAAGGGGTTACGTCGCTCCTGTGGATGCTGATTTGCGCCGGGGTTTTTGCACTGGCCTCAAGCCCTGAAACAGCGCTGTTTATCTTTAACGTTATCGTTCTTGCGCTCTCCCTGACCTGCGTAACGTACTATCTGGACGGGCTGTTTAACTGGAAGAGCCGGTCCAGCCTGGATATTATGTCGTCGTACAGTCTGCTATATGTGCTGCTTGTTTGTTCTTCTCCGGATTATATGACCTGGATGACCGTGACCCTGATGGATACGGGACTCTGGGGCGCGTTGTTGTCAATCAACACCGTTATGGTCTTGCGATTCAACCCGCAGACACCATCCAAATCGTTTACCCGTGGTTTTTTTGCTGGTAACGTCCTTATGCTGCTTGCCCGCCCGGAAGCAATGCTGTGGTCGATTGTGTTTATTGCCGTTGTCTGGGGCCGAGTCTGTGTAGCATCGGGCCCGAGTAAAGCAACAAGAACCGCCTTACCGTTTGCAGCAGGGTACTGCGGTGTGTTGTCGGCACTGACGCTTTTCCGGCTCGTATATTTCAACTATCCGCTACCCAATACCTATTATGCAAAAGTTTCTCCTTCGCTCTCATATAATCTTACGCAAGGGCTGCTCTATGTTCGGGATTATTGCATGTCGTCTGTGCTTGTGTTGATGTGTATTGCATGTTTTGTGCTGTTTTTCGGTATTGCCTGCGTAACCATATTGAAAGCTGTAATCAAAGCACAGCGCCCCCTCCTTGGGTATCACTTTTTAGTGTTTATCGTTTTCACCGGATTATGTGTGCCGGTCTTGACCGGTGGCGATCATTTCGAGTTGTTCCGGTTTTACCAGCCCGTTTTCCCGCTTTTGGTGTTGAGTGCGTTTGTCGTGTGTGCATATCCGGCAGGTACGAGCATATTTGGAAAATGTGTAACTGCTTCCCGTATGCCCGGTAAAATCATTATACCTCTGGCGCTGCTGTTTGTGGTTTTAGGCCAGGCCTACTGCTGGACCGGCCTGAGTGCGCCTGATTGTATGAAAAATGAGTTTCAACACGCCCGGAAATGGAGAGACATGGGCAGTTTTCTGTCGGGTTTCTGGGAGAACGTGCAAAGCTATCCTTCAGCAGGGTGCATTTTGGCAGGCGGGGTTCAACTGAAATACCGGGGTGACATCATCGACCTCATGGGGTTGAACAATACGACAATGGCCCATGCCGATGGCATGCGTGAAGGTATAAAAAATCATGCCGCTTTTGAGAGAGCAGGTTTTTATGAACTGCAGCCCGACCTTGTTCTTCCATACTATATTCCGGAGTTTGACTGTGACACTCATACGATTGCCTTGTATATGAGCAGTGTTTCCAATGTCTGGGTACAGATGGCGCTTAAAAATATCTGGGACGATGCGGAATTCAGAAAGCGTTATGATTTCGTGAAGATTGCCCGGTCCGACGCTTCAGGAGAACAGTGTTTCTACGGCTTTATATCAAAACCGTTCCTGGAGTCCCTGCAGGGCAATGCCTCCTATGCCGTCACGTTCTTGCAGTATTATGATGATCCGAAGGGGTGAGATGGGTATATGCCGGCATCTGGATTGTCACCCTTCAGCGTATCGGTGGGCACCTTTTGACTTTGCTCAGGACAAGCGTCGACTCGCCCCTACAGTAAAGCAAAAGATTGGATATCTACTGACATCCTAAACACCATGAAGGAGATATGGGACAATGGCATATTGTGCAATTTGCGGCAAGAATCATGATTCGAATACCAGTTGTGCAGCACATACTGAACAGGGACACCATGGTAGTTTAACAAAAAAAACTTCCCGTCATAATGCATTGGAATTTAAAAAAACTGAACGGATGGCCGACCGGGCCATGCTAAAAATTGCAATAGTTGTTGGAGTGCTCTTTTTGGGGTGTGTACTTCTTTTTACGCTACGGACCGGTTAAAAGATGTAGGGCGCGCAACCATGACTGATGTGAAAAACCCCCGGTAGAGCTTGTGGGCCCTGCCGGGGGTTTTGTGTGTGTACGCTGTGGTACGGTAACTAATAATTACAGAGATCTTTATCGTTTTCGGAATACGTGTTACCGTCGGTAATGTGATCAGGTGAAGAATTTTCAATCCTGAGACCGCATCCGGTGTTGTTCCGGATATCGTTAGCGGAAATAATGTTTGCTTCGTTGTTATACTTTAACGGACAGTCAAGCATATATATGCCGTTGATGTTGTCGCTGACTTCGTTGGAAGTAATGGAAGCCATTAAAGCGCCTTCAAGCATAATACCGTTGGTATTATTGCTGACCCTGCATCTTCTAATGGTGCATTCTTCGGCATTATCAATGTGTATGGCCCCAGTGAAGTCTGTTGCGTTGTCGGTTCCTTCGATATGTAACCAGTTAAGTGTTACTTTGCCGGCGGTAATGTGGAACACAGGTTTGGAAGCATCAGCGGCCTTAACATTAATATATTCGTTTCCGCTGTTAAGCGTCTGAATGTTTACTGATGTGTCTACCTGGACGTTTTCAATATAATATAAATCGTTAACGGGGCGCGGTTGCAGCAGAATATAGTCACCGTCCGATGCTTCATCAACGGCTTTCTGGATTGTGGCAAACGGTTTATCGTAGCTGCCGTTGCCGGTATCGTCGCTGCCGGAATAGCTTACATACAGCACTACGGCGTTTGCGGGCGGCAGGGGATCGGTTTCATTGTCGCCGGGCTCTTCAGGTGTTTCGCAGCCCCACAGCAGTGTAAAAGCGATAAGGATTGAAAATATCCACAATTTTGATTTCATAAGGGTCTCCTTGTTCGTTAATGGTATACAGTTTCTTTTCAAAGCATTATATATTTAATCGGTCGCTACGCTCTTTTAGTTACATAAAATATGCCAAAAAGTGATTTATAGAAGCGTTAATAAATTATGATGGAATGTCAGTAGGATGGTAATGGAGGAATGATTCTGAATCTATGGTTGCTGTGACAACCTGGGTCAGCCATCTGCCAACAGTGTTGGCGGTATACAACTCTACTTCTTGATGGCCTGGGTGCGCAGTTGCATGTAGGCATTGCGCAGGGCGCTGTAGGGATCGATGGCTGCGGCGCGAAGGTCGTCGATATCGCGGTATACAAAGGAAGTGGTGTTGACGTATTCAAGAATTGTGGCGCCGGGTATATAGGTAACCGGATTCAGGGCAAGATCGAAGATTTTACCCAGGGCGTCGCGGCCGCTCGACGGTCCGTAAACGGGAAGCACAAAGTAGAACCCCGGGCCCATGCCCCAAACAGCAAAGGCCTGGCCAAAGTCCTCCGGGTACGCAGGCAAACCGAATGCTTTTGCAGGGTCGAAAAATCCGGCAATGCCGATGGTGGTATTAATGACGAACCGTGAAAGCTCTGATCCGGCCCCGACGATTTTTGCCTGGAGCAGGCAACTGATAAACCGTACCGGCATGCCGAGGTTGAGGAAGAACTTTTGCAGACACCGGCGCGGCGCTGAAGGCAGTATGAATTCCCAGCCTTTGGAGGTGGGGCGCAGCGCGTAGATATACATTCCATCGTTGAACCCATGGATGGCCCGGTTGTAGCCCTGGATCGGGTCGGGAATGGCTATTACGACAAAATCATCCACTTCGTCTTCGTCGTCGAACCCGAACATTTCATCATCTTCATCATCAAAGCCGGGCTCATCAAGGTCTTCATCGGTCTGGTTGTCGGAAACGGACAGGGGAACAGTTTCGTTGTCGGCCTGAGATCCGGTGGTGACATCTGCCGTGTTTTGCGTTACAGTAGTCGAATGGCCCGAACCGTTTGCCTGTGCCGCAGCGGGCAGGGCCAGAAGAAGTATGCAGATGCAAAAGAGAATGGGTCTGATGTACATGTGCGTTTATATTATAATCTATTAATTTTTATTAGATTTTCTATTATATCATCAGGCTTCTGCAAGTGCAATACATTAACGCAAAATTAACCGAAAGGAACTATGTATGACGGCTGCAATTGAAGGGTTGGAACCCGGGCTGCTCTGGTCAATGTTTGCTAATGTGTCCCGTTTTCCTAGGGGCTCAAAAAACGAGGCCGCCCTGGCCGCATACCTGCGTAAAACGGCCCGGGATAAGGGTTTTGAGGTAAAAAAAGACCCAACCGGCAACCTCTGCATCAGGGTTCCGGCAACCCCGGGCTTTGAAAATGCGCCTGTTACCGTGCTGCAGGCCCATCTGGATATGGTGTGCGAAAAAAACGACGATGTTGAGTTTGATTTTGGAAAAGAGGGAATCCGCCTGGTGCGGAACGGTGAATGGCTCAGGGCCGATGGTACGACCCTGGGGGCCGACAACGGCATCGGGCTTGCCGCGGCCCTGGCTGCGGCCTGGGACGATTCCCTGAATCGCGGGCCGCTTGAGTTGCTGCTGACGGTGGACGAGGAAACCGGGCTGACCGGTGTTTTCGGGCTGGACCCGCATCTGGTTTCGGGCCGTATTTTACTCAACCTTGATTCAGAACATACCGGATCGTTGTGTATGGGCTGCGCCGGGGGAGGTGGCGTCGACAGCTCGATGCAGCTTGCATTCAGCAGCACGCCTGCCGACTGTGCCGGGTATATGCTGACGGTGAGCGGGCTCCAGGGCGGGCATTCTGGACTGAATATCAATGAAAACCGTGGCAATGCCGTTAAAATAGTGTCGCGCCTGCTGAGGGCACTTTCTCACTTCGGGCTTGATATTGCGGAAATACGGGGGGGTGACAAACATAATGCCATACCCCGGGAAGCCACGGCGGTTGTCTGTCTGCCGTCCGGCACTGAAGAGAAGGTGCAGGAAATAATAAAAGGGTTTACGGCAGACATTGGTTCCGAATACCCGGATGATGCAGACTTTGCCCTGCAATGCAGTCCGGTGGAAAAACCGGCCCGGGTTTTCACCTCAACCAGCCGCGATGCCGTAATCGATATGCTGCTGGCGTTTCCCAACGGGGTCATGTCCATGAGCCGCACCATAGACGGACTGGTTGAAACCTCCAACAATGTGGCCTCCGTGCGCATGGAGGGGGATTATCTCACCGTGCACAACAGCCCGCGCTCCTCTGTGGCCGCGGCACTGCAGGCGACCGTGGAGCAGATTGTGGCTGTAGCCGAGCTTGCCGGGGCGCAAAACGAGATTGAAAAGCCGTACCCCGGGTGGCAGCCGAACCCCGATTCACGGGTTTTACACCTGGTTGAGAGCGTACATGAAGAGCTGTTCGGGTTTTCGCCCGAACGGGAGGCTACCCATGCGGGCCTCGAGTGCGGCATCATCGGAGATTTGCTGCCGGGAATGGACATGATATCCTTCGGGGCCGATATTATAAACTGCCATTCCCCGGATGAGGCGGTAAAGATTGAAAGTGTGGGGAGGTTTTGGGAGTTGCTTTGCGGGGTCCTGGGGGCTATTGCGGCAGGCAAATATTAGGAGACTGTCGGAAAACGCCCATCTACAGCGTTGTGTGAGTCGTTCGTCGTTGCGACGTACAAAAAAGTACGCCTCACTCCTCACGCGCCTTGTATCTGAACATTTTCCCTCAGCCCCTAGTAATGGTTTGTAGGGGGTTCTCTCCGTGGGTGTCCTTTTTGCATTCCTTTAATCGGCAGGTTTTGTGTGGCGGTCAAATGTCGGTTCGCAGTGCGCACCCTACATTGTCGAGATCGAAAAGGAGGGAGAGTAATGTTTGGCAACGGCGGGTTTGGGAACACCAAATTCGCAATGATAATGATTTTCAGGTCCATTGTGATTATATCCATTATAATCCTGTAAAGCACGGCCTTGTTGATGCACCAAAATATTGGGAATATTCATCGTTTCGCGGTTATGTGCAGAATGGTGCATATAGCATTGATTGGGGGAACGATAAGGAGTGTGTGTTTGATGTAAACGTAGGTAATGAATAACTCCTATACTACGGTTTATTCATTTACTTATTGCTTTGAAGCAATAGAGGACGAGCCTTACGACTTCTTTTCAGAGGTCTCGCGGGCGGAAATTTCGGTAGGGGCCGGTTTTGCAGGCTGTAATTTTTCGGCCACTTTGAGAACGGTTTCAACATACACGGTGCTGCGGTTGTAATTCCACAGTACCTTTTTTTTGTCCTCGAACGGCAAATCGGCATTCCAGCCGTGGGAGGTCAGATAATTTCCCACTGAATGAATGGCATCAGGGATGTAAAACAGGTCCACTTTCTGCGCGCGACCGGCATTGTGGGCCCACTTGAGGTAGCTCGACGGTAAAAACTGTGGAATCCCGAAGGCCCCGGCATAGCTGCCTTTGAGTTTGTGGATGTCCATGGTGTTGCTGTTGTGCATGGTGAGCAGGGCCTGCAATTCCTCCTGAGCCCAGTTTGCTTTCACTTCTATGCGGCGCAGGTATCGGTCGCGCAGTGATTCGCACAGGGTTTGGGCATACCGCTGCCGGTGGTCCATGCGGTTATCCAGAATAATGGACGAAAATACCGACAGCACCGGCACATCGCCCAGGTAGCTGCCCAGGCAGGTTTCAACCAGCAGGATTGCCACAATCACTTCACGGTCAACTCCGGAGGCTGTGCTCGCCTGCTGCAGACAGGTGCGCCATTTGCGGGCGAACTTTTTGGCCATCCCGATGGATACAGGCTTCAGGAACCGCTGGTAGCTCGATGCATACTCCTTATTAAAAACATTCATCTTTACCAGACCCGGCATGTAGCGGATACCCGGGTTGCTGAACACATTTTTAAGGGATCGGCGCTCAAAAGTGCCGGTATCAAAAGTTTCTACCAGGTAGTCGATTTCAGGAGTGCTGAGGCGGCGGCCGTTGCCGGCATGGCTGGTTGTGGTGCAGATAAGCAGGAAACAGAGCAGGGTGATGATGTACACCGGCCATGTAATGCGTTGCGTCATAGTATTTACCTTAAGGTGTTGGTTTTATACTATATTTTATCGGTTTGATTATATTTTTCTTTAATGATTATCATAATTTTGTTACAGATATACATACGAGAAAGGAGATGATCATACATGCTGCATATATACCTGAAAAACCGTTCGCAAAGCTCTATTGCCCGCTGGCTGCCCTCTGATGCGGCCATGCTGTCTGATAGGGCAGTGGATATCAACATAACCGGGCCCCGGACCGCTGAAATCCGATTGTCCGCGGCCCGGCTGGATCTTGCCGGGTGCCGCCTGATTCCTACCCTTGCCATTGATTCGCAGCAGCAGTACGGTTACAGGTTTTCCATGAGGATATCGCCACAATATTCTGAAATTACTTATGAATTGAATCTGCCGGGTATCGGCGCATGGCCCGGTCTGAAGGAGCCTCCCGGTAATGCCGCCCACGGGGTACGGGCCGACATCGACTACTTTCTTGTAGATGCCCTTGAAGGTATGGCCGAGATTTTGTGTGAGGTGCATGCTCCTGATATCGAGGCGGCCCTTGCCGCCCCGCTGTTTTTAGGTATATCCGTAACCGCACAGGACGTACATGCCCCTGCAGACCTGCCTGATGTGGAAAAGTCCCATGAGATTGCCGTGCCCCCCAAAAGCCAGATGGTGTTCGACCAGCAGATCAGGGAACGGATCTGCTCGCCCACCGGCCTTTCCATGGTGCTTGACTATTACGGCCGAATCACCGACCCCTTGGCCATGGCGGATCTGGCCTATCATAAAGACACCGATTTATACGGGGTGTGGCCGGCAAACATCTGGGCCGCTTCCCGTTGCAATACCCTGGGGTATGTGCATGTATTCCGGGATATCGGGGAGGTGCGGGCCCTGCTTGACCGCGATGTGCCCCTGATTGCTTCCATACGGTATAAAGAGGGCGAGTTGACGAATGCCGCCATGGAGAGAAGCTACGGTCATCTTGTTGTGGTGCGGGGATATAGAGGAAATGAAATACTGGTGAACGACCCGGCAGGTGAGGTTGATAGCGCCGTTGCAAGGGCGTATGATGTGCGTGAATTCAGTACGGTTTGGCTTGATAGAACAGGCGTAGCCTACATATTGATACCAGTCTGATGATAAACGCTCATCTGCTGCGTTGTGCGTGCCGTTCGTCGCTACGGCGTACGATGTTTTTTTTAATATCGAGTCATCTAAACGTTTCTGGTCAGACTGTAAGGCTGGTAGTAAAATGTGCAGCCCGCGTAGGGTTGGTGTAGCACAGCGAAACCCACCGATTATTCTGAGAGGTAAAGTCCGGGACGGAGCGTGTCGAGATAAAGACAGAGAGGATATGACCATGGAAAACGGCGGCATGCCGGAACTGTTCGGCATTAATATCCTGTATATTGTGGCCGGAATCTTTATATTCCTGGTAATCGACACGATCTATATTTACCGGACCATGAAAAAGTTCTGGTGGGAGCGGACAAAAGACAAACCCAGGCGTACCGGCAACCGCTACCTGCCGCCCCGTCCCGAAGATGAAGATACCGGGAATACTTAAAACACCGGGGTGCAACAACTATTTCTCGATCGCATTTTAAAAAAACTCCATGGGGGAGGGTTTGCCATGCCGGAAAGAAGGACTGAGAAACGCCGGCCCAAGCGGCTGCGGGTGAAGTACGGCAAAGACATGCCTGAGCGATACGCCCTGACCGAAGATATTTCCCGCGACGGTCTTTTCATCAAAACCGCAAGCACCCTCTTGCCCGGAAAGCGGGTGTATGTTGAGATTGCCTCGGAAGACAGCAAGGCCATTTTGCTGGAGTGCAGCGTCATGTGGATAAAAAAGGTCCCTCCGAGCCTGATACATGTTGCCAAAAAAGGGGGCATGGGTCTGAAAATAACCAAGTTCCCGGCCGGGGAAGACCTGTATATGGATTTGTGCAAGGTCCTGAACCCCCTTCCTGAGACCGATGATGCCGCTGAAACAGATGATTCTACAGGATAGCATTCTGTAAGTTGTTGTGATATAATGAAAAAATTGCACAGGGGAAAATATCAACCATAGGACTATGAGGTGAACAGGCATAATGAGTATTCTTGATGCTATCGGTAATACACCGCTGATTGAAATCAACAAGATCTGGAACGCCGATAAAACCGGCGTGCGCATTCTGGCCAAGCTGGAGGGCTCCAACCCCGGCGGTTCGGTGAAGGACCGGCCTGCTTACTATATGCTGAAAAAGGCTGTTCTGGACGGGGAATTGACACCGGACAAGGTGATCCTGGAGCCCACCTCGGGCAACACGGGCATCGGCATGGCCATGATCGCAACAGCCATGGGCTTCCGTATCAAGCTGACCATGCCGGCCTGCGTCAGTGAAGAACGGCGCTCCATCCTGATGGCGCTGGGGGCCGAGCTGGAGCTGACCCCGGGCTGCGACCGGACCGATGGTGCCATAAAGCGTGCCCATCATATTATGGAGTTGTTCGGCGACCAGTACTACATGCCCAACCAGTTCGCCAATTCGGCCAACTGGGAGTCCCATCACGAAACCACGGGCCCGGAGGTACTGCGCGACGCCAAAGGGCCGGTCGACGCATTTGTGGCCGGAATGGGCACCACCGGGACGCTTATGGGCTGTGCGCGCTGTTTCAGGGAGCAGAAGTCGGGTACCCGGGTGATCGGTATCGAACCGGAGCTGAACCACCGCATCCAAGGCCTGAAAAACATGAATGAATCCATAGTGCCCGACATTTACGATCCCAAACAGATTGACAAAAAGCTGGTGTGCAGCGACGACAACGCCTTTGAGATGGCCCGGGACCTGGCCCAGATAGAAGGTGTTTTCTGCGGCATCAGCAGCGGCGCGGCACTGTGGGGCGCTATTGAAACGGCCAAAGACATGCCTCGGGGATCCACCGTTGTGGTTATCTTCCCGGACCGGGGCGACCGGTATTTGTCTACCGACGTGTTCCGGTCGGCCTGTGCATTGTGTCCTCCCTAATAAGGGTGTTGCAGGGGCATAAACGAGTCAACGCAGAAAGAGGTACAGCAGAATGTCGGCAGTGGAGCATATCGGGCCGGGAGACTGGATACGGGTTGGAAATGAGCCGGAGCGCGATGCCGTGGTGTGCACTATACGGCCCGGCAGAGTCGAAGTGGTCTACCTGGACGACAGCCACAAGGCCATGCACCAGGAAGTGGAGTGGCGCAGGGGTCTCTGGCAGTTTGCCGGCAAAAAAGGCGGTGGAGTGCCCGCCGACAAGGACGCACGCCTGGAAAAGTATGTTAAGATTCTGCGTGCAAAAAAATAGGTTCCCGCCCTTTCTTTTCTTCCTTTAACTGGATATACTTTATGAGTAGATACCGCCTGAGGGAACCCGAAAAACGTTTTTCACTGTGGTATCGGTACACAGGTGGGCGGTGGCACAATAACAAGAAAAAAGAGGTATTTTGGCTGCCCGGACAATCTCATGTCCCAAATGCGGGTTTGAGCAGGAATCGGCTGCGGAATGTGACCGTTGCGGTATCGTGTTCAGCAAATACAGGGGCGGCACCAAAAAAAACGGTGCAAAGCCGGGTGCAGGGCAAACGCGCCCGAAGACTTCCGGCAGCGTGTACCGCGCCGTGCGCATCACGGTGCTGCTGATACTACTCTTTTTTATTGCGGTGGGCGCGTGGCAAGCAAAAAAGCGTTCAACCGACTGGGACCGCTCGCTGAATGTGGTGGTATACCCCATTAATGGTGATGGGAGCGAAAAAGCGGCCCGCTACATTAAATCGCTGACGGATGAGTCCTTTGCCCCGGTGGACGCTTTTATGAAAGCCGAAGCACAGTCCTTCGGGCTGGCGCTTCACGAACCGTTTATTACCGTACTTGCTCCGCCGGTCGGGGAACTGCCGCCGCCGGTGCCTGAATCAGGCCTGACGGCAACCGTGCTCTGGAGCCTGAAAATGCGCTACTGGGCTCAGTCGGTTGATACCTATGCCGGTGTGAAGGACATTCGGCTTTTTGTACTGTATTTCGACCCGGATGCATACGAGGTCCTTGAGCATTCGGTTGGGCTGCAAAAAGGGATGCTGTGCGTTGTGAACG
Source organism: Thermodesulfobacteriota bacterium (assembly GCA_028282925.1). GTDB lineage: Bacteria > Desulfobacterota > WTBG01 > CAIYCZ01 > CAIRTM01 > JANQGV01. The sequence goes on along the minus strand of JANQGV010000032.1, from coordinate 43,110 downwards.
CATTTGCCGACCGGAAGATGAACGGTAAGAACTGTGTGGTCATCGCCCATGAACTGCTGCATACGGTGGGGGCCGCCGATAAATACAACCCGGTCAACGAGCAGCCCCTGTACCCCCACGGGTATGCCGATCCCGGGCAGGAACCGCTGTATCCCCAGGTGAACGCCGAGATCATGGGAGGCTCCATACCGGTATCGGAAGAGGAATGTAAAATGCCCGATTCCCTTGCAAGCGTTGTTATCGGCGACGAAACGGCACGTGAAATACAATGGCTGCAGTAACTGAAGCTTAACGCTGCACACTGAAACGGAGATGAAGAACTGTTATGGCACTTATTAAAACACTTAACGACAAGACCCCCCAATTCGGCGATAACTGCTTCCTGGCGGAAAACGCAACCATCGTCGGCGACGTGATAACCGGCGACGACTGCTCCATCTGGTTCAACGCCGTGCTGCGGGGCGATGTGCACTCGATCCGGCTGGGCAACAAGGTCAATGTGCAGGACAATGCGGTTGTACACTGCACCTACCAGAAGGCGCCCACCAGCATCGGCAACAACGTGTCCATTGCCCATAACGCGGTGGTGCACGGCTGCACCATACACGACAATGTTCTCATCGGCATGGGCGCAATCGTGCTGGACCATGCTGTTATTGAAAGCAACTGTATTATAGCGGCCGGTTCGGTTGTTCTGCAGAACGCACACATCGAATCGGGTTCGGTGTATGCCGGAGCACCCGCTAAGAAGGTGAAAGAACTGGGCGAAGATCTGCTGGAAGGGCAGATCATGCGCATAGCAAACAGCTACCTGATGTATTCAAACTGGTATAAGGAATAGTGCCGGGCAGACCGCACACGGATCTGCTCTACTACCGGAAGGAAAGGGATTACTATGGGTTCAGAACGTCGTGAAGATGAACGCATCGATACGAATATAGAAATACAGTTCAAGGAAAAGGGCTCGTTCACCAGGTCGTACATGCTGAATGTGAGCAACGGCGGCCTGTTTATCAAGACCACCCAGCCCCTGCCCCTTGAAGCTAAGGTGAATCTGCTGGTAACCCTGCCCGAGACCTCCGAAGCCATGAACATTATCGGACGTGTGGTATGGATCAATCCCAAGGCCGGCGACAATATCTTCCCCCCTGGCATGGGCATCCAGTTTCTGGATCTCAGCAAGGAGCACAAGGATATTATCAAGGCGTTTGTGGATAAGCATAAGGCCGAAATAAAAGAACGCTCCATCATATAGCCTCAAAACAAACGAAACATTCTACTGCGGCTGCCGCAATGCCCGAATCTGCGGATTGTACTCCCTGCAGCCTCATCAGCGTACTGTCAAGTACGATTCTTCGGCTTCCAGTCCGTGCAATCCTCATCTCCAGACATTGCAGCATCCTCGCTACGAATGATCGTTTGATTTGAGGCTATTGGGCTACTGTCAAAAATTTTCTGAGGCTTACAACCATGTATGCCTTACTCATCGCTCCTCGTGCGCCTTGTATCTGAACATCCTCCGACAGTATCTTAGGCTGTCAGCAGTAAAGGATGATCGTTTGATTTGAGGCCATTGGGCCGCTGGAAAAGCTTTTCTTAAAAGTACAACAAAATACGCCTCACTCCACAGAACTAAGCGCGCCTACCATCTGGACATTTTCCGCCACCCTCCAAGGTTTTAGACCGGCAGGGTCAAAACTGCGTTGCTTTCAGCACTCCTCACGCCCCGTGCGCCTTGTATTCGGATATTTTCCTTCAGCCTCAATAATGGTTTGTAGCGGGTCTCTGTGCCCGCCCGTTTGTATGCCTTAAAAAGGGATGCTGAGATGCAGGGTGCGCACAGCAGGCCGGTTGCCTTACCCCTGTCCGTTGGTGCGGATTTCGGAGCGGACCACCAGGACGCCGCTGTAGATGATCAGGGCGCCGCCGAAAAGCGAGAACAGGGAAGGTATCTCCCGGTAGAGAACCACGCCCAGCAACACCACGATAAACGGCTCGGAATAGGCCAGTATTCCCGCATGCTGACCCTTGATGAGCCGCAATCCTTTCAGGTACAGAAGCACCGCATATATGCTCACCATAACACCGAAAGTAAACAGCAGCAGGTACGTATTCAGTGAGGTCGGAACCGGATGTGTTGCCACAAACGGTGCCAGCAGCACGCTTATGACGGTGCACTGGTACAGGAGAATGACCGGTGTGTTGAAATGGTGGGTCAGCTTTTTACTGACCAGGATAAGAAGACCGTAGAAAACACCGGACAGGGTTCCGTACAGTATGCCCGCAAGGTGGGCGCTGCTGATCGCAATGCCCTCCATGGCGATACAGACAAGGCCGGTCATAGACAGCGCCAGTGACACCAGGGTTGTTTTTTCAAGTTTTTCGCCCAATACGGCAGGCGCCAGAAGGGCGGCGAAAATAGGTGCGGTATAGTGAGTGAGCACGGCGTTTGATAGGGTTGTGTTGTCGTAGGCCAGGTAAAACGTAAGGGTGTTGCCGGTGACAAGCCCGCCCGAGAGCAGCATAAGGCCCAGGAACTTACGAAAAAGAAGTTCCCGGTATTGCTTTGTGTATAGAAAGTACCCCAGAAGCACAAGGGCGGCGAAAAAATTGGTGTAAAAAAGAATGGCTATGGGCTCAGGGTCCATAAACCTCACAAATGGGCCGGCCAGGGAGAACAGAAACATTGCACCGGTTATCAGCAAACCGCCATAAATATGTTTATTCATAGGAGTAACTGTCCGATAGAGTAAGTGCGTGCCGGGTGGGGCACATTTGCTTTTCTGTTGAAACACACCATACAATATTTTATACTGCGGAGCAAACAACAAAGTTGCCCGTAATGAGGCTGCCATGAAACAAGAGGTGAAGGATACCGTCATAGAGCTGTTTACCCAGATATCGCTTTTCAAGTCGTTTTCGGCAAAAGAGATAAGCACCAAATTTTTCCAGCATGGTTTTGCCCGCATCATCGAATATCAACCGGCCGAGACCATTATTTCCGAGGGCAAGTACGACAACTGGATGTACTGGCTGATCAGCGGCAAGGTGGATGTGATTAAAAACAATTGCCACGTGGCAACGCTTCAGCGGGTGGGCGACATGTTCGGGGAGATGGGCATCCTGGAAGGCGATGCGCGTTCGGCCTCGGTGTATGCCTCAACATCTTCCATTTGCCTTGCCATCGACATGTCGATACTGGACCACCCCGAACTGGAACGCAAAATCAGCCGCAATGCATTCTGCAAGGACGTGGCCTATGTAACCAAGAGTCGCCTTGCCACCACAACCAACCGCCTGACCGAGGCGGAGCAGGGTCTTGAAGACACAAAGCAACTGCTGGCCCAGTCCGAGCAGAAACTGCTTGAAAACCGCCAGATCCTCAAAAAAACCCTTGGGCTGCTGGAAGAAAAGGACACCCTGCTGGAAGAAAAGGAAAAGGAAATAGCTATGCTGAAAGACCGCATAGCAAAGCTTGAAAACTCCGATACGTAAGGCGTTTCCGGTTAACCGCGTCGACACGTATACCCTGTAGCACGAGCCGAACCATGTTCTATGATGCCTATACCATTACCCTGTTTGTTTTTCTGCTGTTCCTGTGTGTTTTATATGCGCTGGTGCGCAGGCAGCAGAAAAAAGGAAAAGAATTAACGCATGAGATAAACGAGCTCTCGGATGTGCCTTTCCAGAAAGTGGACGCGCCAAGCCCGGAAGACGAGGAAGCCTACCGCATCATCGAGCAGGAGCGCAAACGTATCTGGAAGCAGTTTTCCTCCGATGCCGATATCAGCATCGAGACCATCCTGGTCCTCTCAAAGGACATGACTGCTAAAATTGCCGAAGTTTATTTCCCCGATACCGAGGAGCCGGTATACCAGGCCACGGTTGAGGGCCTGGTGCATCTGCTGAAACGCACCACCGAGCGCCTTGAGGGCTACCTGAACCGTTTTCCGCTCAAAATCCTGCGCGACCGCACCGTGCGGGATCTTATGCGTCTGCACAGCGGGTATAAAAAGGTTGTGGACAACCCCATTGCCAAAGTTATCGGCAATAAGTATATGTCCATGGGCCGCAAACTGCTGTGGAGCGCCTATAACGTCACCAATCCGTGGTATTACGGCAGACAGTTCGTGTGGGCGGTGGGCAAGGAGGCCGGTATACGGTATTTCCTGACCCTGGTGGTCACCATCGTGGGTGAAGAGGCGGTGCTGCTTTTCAGGAACTCCCGCAATGTGAAAAAATGATGCTATACCAACATGTTACAAATCTTTCTGGCCGCCCGGCCGGTAATACACTATACTTAAAAAGGATACAGCTTGATACCGTAACCTTTTGCCCTCTTTCATGGATAAGGAACGCAAACACATACCCATAGACCTGGCCGTGCTGCGGCTGGATACGCTGAAGCCGTTTGATATTTACCTGAGGCTGAACCCGGGACCGAACCAATATGTGCTGTACTCCCGCCGGGGCACCCTGTTTACCGCCAAAGTGCGCGACTCCCTTTTAAGCAATAACGTTACCACCATTTACGTTACTGAAGAAGAGCGCGACCTGTACCAGGAGTATGTCGAGGACAACCTCTGCTACATCATCCGCGATGAGAAAGTCGCCCCCGAAAAGAAATCGCGCATTGTCTACGACTCCAGCAAGTACCTGATGGCAAAGCTGTTCCAGACCCCACGGGCCGATATCATCCACCGCACCCGCAAAACCGTGGACAATATTGTGGACCTGATTTTGTCGGACTCCTTGGCCACAAACCAGCTCATCCGCATCACCGAGCACGACTATTATACCTATACCCACTCGGTCAATGTGGGTGTGTTCAGCGTGGCCTTTGCAAGGGACCTTGTGAAGGGGTTGACTGAGAAGCAGTTCCACGACCTGGGCCTGGGGTTTTTCCTGCACGACATCGGCAAATCCACTGTTCCCATCGAGGTCCTGAACAAGAAAGGCCCTCTGTCCGAAGACGAATGGCAGCTGATGAAGCAGCACCCCGAGGCAGGGTGTAAAATGCTTGAGCAGGCCGGCCTGTTCAGCCGCGATACCGCCCAGATCGTGTTGCAGCATCACGAGCGGATCGACGGCTCGGGCTACCCCCACCGGCTGCGGGGCGACCGCATCAATGTCTTCAGCAAGATATGCTCGGTGGCCGATATTTTTGACGCCATGACCACCCGGCGCAGCTATAAACTCGAATGCAGCGCATTCGACGCCCTGACCACCATCAAGGAAGACGTATTGCAAAAAGAGTTCGACCGCGATTTCTTTAAAAAGTTCGTGATGTTGTTTGCCCCGGGTCCCCTTGAACTGGGGGCTGATCATACGACCATTTCCTGATTGTGTGCATGCGTACTCCATACATAACCACAGACACACAGGTCACGGAAAGAAAAGAATTTTACATCGGGCGGGAGATGCCGCCCGATGTAAAAGGATCCTGTGAAAAAACTTATTTATGTGTCGTTCGAATAAATGTGCGTAAACCGAATGCAACGTAGCGGGTCTCCGTGCCCGCCCGGAGTGTTTTTACCCGCTCGCCGTCTCCCGAGCGGACAAAAGGGGCTTCTTCTCCGTGTACTCTGTGCCTGAGTGCAGCGGGTGGTAAATTGTATAGGTGAATTTAACGAGGGGGATTAAAACAACAGCAGTGAAAATATCAGCAGTCCGCCGAACATCATGGCGAAGCACCAGCGGATGAAGTGGTAGTCCCGGGTTGTTTGAGGTATTGAAGCCTTGGACGTGAACCCCATGATGTACCTTGCCAGGGGCGCAGTGCATAGGATTCCCCCGCATAAAATCAGTTCCACAATATAGTTTTCAATGAATGTTTCCATTTTACAACAGGTGTCTTTGCTGCAGATATATTGAAACGGCCTGTAAACGGGTTGCGAATGCACATCGAAGGCCGGGGCTTTATATAAACCTGTATAGCACAAAGAACCGTTAACGTGAACTTTGTTTTCGTAAAACTGATGCACCCTGCGCCTAAAATGCATTACATAACGGAAGCAGTCAGGGGCGGGTGGTGAATCATGCATCATCTTTTCCGGCCCGGTACAGAGCGAAACAGATGCCGCCTGCCAGGCCGGACAGGATGTTGACGGCAAACCACAGCAAAGCCAGGGCCACGGCCTTTTGACCCGGAACGCCGAACTGGGAAAATACCAGCAGAAAGGCGGTTTCGCGCAGGCCCACGCCGCCCAGGGTTACCGGCACCATGATGATGACCGTGATAATGGGAATGGTGAACAGGAACACCGAGAGCGGCAGCCCCCAGGAAAGGGCCAGCGACAGGTAGTATCCGATCAGGATAGAAGAGGCTGAGGTGCACAGCGACAAAAGCACGGCCCGCAGGATATCCGGTTTGTTTTCGGTATACTCGCGGCAGGAGTGGTAGATGTTGTCGACCGGTTCCCAGCCCCAGCGCATTTTAAAGAAATGAAAGAGCCTTGTCAGCAGGCTGTGCAGCGGCGCAGCCGTCAGGAACAAGATACCCGCAACACCGCTCAGGCACAGCGTAAAGGCGCTTACAGCCACCGGTGACTGCGTGCCGGACATGAGCCAGTACAGGCTCGAGACGAGCCCGATACAAAACAGGGCAAAAACACCGCACAGGCGTTCGGCAACAACCGAAGTTGCCGGTATGTGGGCGGAGCGGTGTTCGCGATGGATAAACCAGGTGCGCACAGCGTCGCCGCCGAAGGAGGTGGGCAGGAACTGGTTGAAAAACATGCCGATGAAGTACAGTTGTAGAAGCCTCCCCTGCGAAATATGCACCTTTTTTTGCCTGAGGAAAATGCTCCACCTGAGCGTGCGAAGCGGCAGGCCAAGGCAGAAAAACAACAGCGCCAGGCTAAAATATTGTAATTTAATGTTTTTTAAGGATTGTCCCAGGGCCGGTAGATCGATGCTGCTGAGAATATAGGCCAACAGGGCTATGCTGAACGCGATTTTACCCAGTAAAAAAAGGCGCTGTCTGGTGCGGTTGTCGGTTTTGTCCGTCATGTCGGAAGCTGTTTCCTTGAGTAGTGTTTCTTTATCATGTATCAAAAATTGCTCAATTTTCCTAATGTATTTTATCCTGTTGTATGATATACATAAAAACTTGCGTTCAGATAATTCAGGATATTTTCATAATACGTTCGAAACGCTTACGGGGTAAAAAACAACAGGAAAACAGGCATGCAGTACGAAGCAGTGATCGGGCTGGAAGTTCATTGCCAGCTCCTGACGGCATCTAAAATTTTCTGCGGGTGTTCAACCCGGTTCGGGGCTCAACCCAATGCCCAGACCTGTCCGGTGTGCCTGGGCATGCCCGGGGTTTTGCCGGTGGTGAACCGCAACGTGGTTGAGTTTGCCATGAAAACGGCCCTTGCCACCAACTGCACCATCAGAACCCAAAACCGGTTTGCCCGAAAGAACTATTTTTATCCCGATCTGCCGAAAGGCTACCAGATTTCGCAGTTTGAACAGCCCATTGCCGAACACGGACACCTTGATATAGAGCTGGAAGAGGGCAGTGAAACCAAAAAGATCGGTATTACCCGCATCCACATGGAGGAAGACGCGGGCAAGCTGATGCACGAGCTGGACGGCGTGTCATCCGACAGCAGCTATGTAGATTTCAACCGCACCGGCGTGCCCCTGATCGAGATCGTGAGCGAGCCGGACATGCGCAGCCCGGAAGAGGCCGGGGCATACCTGCGCACTCTGCGCTCCATTGTGCAGTACCTGGGCGTGTGCGACGGCAATATGGAGCAGGGCAGCTTCCGTTGCGACGCTAATGTCTCCATTCGGCCCCAGGGCGAAGACAAACTGGGCACCAAAGTTGAGTTGAAAAACATGAACTCGTTCAAACACGTTGAACGGGCTTTGGCTTTTGAGATAGAGCGCCAGCAGGAGATGATGGAATACGATGAACCCATCGTGCAGGAGACACGGCTGTGGAGCGAAGCAACGGAGGAGACCTTTTCCATGCGCGGCAAGGAAGAGGCCCACGACTATCGCTATTTCCCCGACCCGGACCTGGTGCCGCTGGTGATAGACGATGAGTGGATCGACCGTTTGCAAAGTACGCTGCCGGAGCTGCCGCGCCAAAAGGTGAAACGCTTTACCGCGCAGTACGGCCTGCCCGAATACGACGCCGGCATACTGGCGGGCACCCGGCAACTGGCCGACTACTTTGAAGCGTGCGTTAACCAGCACGACAATGCCAAGGCCGCCAGCAACTGGATTATGAGCGAGGTGCTCAGGCACCTTGACGATGCCCGGGAAATAGGCAACTGCAACGTGACGCCGGAGCACCTGGCCGAAATGATTGCGCTGATAGATAAAGGCACCATCAGCGGTAAAATTGCCAAAAAAGTGTTTGAGGAGATGTGGGCCGGCGGTAAAAAACCGGCCATCATCGTAGAGGAGCAGGGCCTGGTGCAGATGTCCGATGAGGGCGAAATTGAAAAGATCGTGCTGGAGGTCATGGACGCCAATCCGAAAATGGTTGAGGATTTTCGGGGCGGCAAAGAAAAGGTGCTTGGTTTTTTCGTGGGGCAGGTTATGAAGGCCACCAAAGGCAAAGCCAACCCCAAAGTGGTAAACGATCTTTTGAGGAAAAACCTTGCAAGATAGCACTATCCAGGCTATTGCCTGGCACGACGATCACATTGCCATTCTGGACCAGACCAGGCTGCCGGGCAAAGAGGAGTACCTGATCTGCAAAGACCTGGAAGCAGTCGCCGGGGCCATCGAGCGGCTGTCCATCCGGGGTGCTCCGGCAATAGGGGTGGCTGCGGCTATGGGGATGGCCTTTGCATGCCTGCAGGATGAAACCTCAGACAGCGATGCCGTTATGGCGCACCTGGAACACAATGCTGAACGCCTGCTTGCCACCCGGCCCACGGCGGTCAACCTGCGCTGGGCTGTGGAGCGCATGATGGAAACGGCCCGCGGCGCACTGCCCGAAGGTGTGCAAGCCGTTAAGGAGCGCCTTAAAGCGGAAGCCCTGGCAATACACGAAGACGATGTTACCGTCAACCGGAACATGGGCGCGTGCGGGCAGGAGATTGTGCCCGAGACAGCTACGGTCATAACTATTTGCAACACGGGCTCGCTTGCAACCGGCGGTTACGGAACGGCCCTGGGCGTGATCCGCAGCGCGGTTGCGGCCGGAAAGAAGGTGTTTGTTGCGGCCTGTGAAACCAGGCCCCTGCTGCAGGGAGCCCGGCTTACCGCCTGGGAGTTGCAGAAGGACGGCATACCCTTTGAGCTGATAACCGACAATATGGCCGGTAACTATATGAAGCGCAAAGGTGCCGACGTGGTGATAGCCGGTGCCGACCGCATTGCCGCCAACGGCGACGCGGCCAACAAGATCGGTACCTACTCGCTGGCCATACTGGCCAAAGAGCACGGCATACCGTTTTATATTGCAGCTCCCACGTCCACCATCGATATGTCGGTGGCCTCGGGGGACGATATCCCCATTGAGGAGCGTAACGGCAATGAGATTACCTGCATCAGGGGGCAGCACATCGCCCCGCGTGAAATAAAGGTCTGGAACCCGGCCTTTGATGTTGTGCCCAGTGCCTATATCGCCGGTATCATAACGGAAAAGGGCATTGTGCGGGCACCGTACCGGGAGAGCATAGAAAAACTATTTTGAATACAATTGACTACCATATCAAAGGAGAGAGAACGTATGGAAAAAGTTGAAAAAATCTGGATGGACGGCAAACTAGTCAACTGGGACGATGCCAACGTGCACGTACTGACCCATACCCTGCATTACGGCATGGGCGTGTTTGAAGGAATCAGATGCTACAAGTGCGAAGACGGATCGTCGGCCGTTTTGAAGCTGAAAGAGCATGTCGACCGTCTGTTTATGTCGGCATCCATCGGGATGATGGAAGTTCCCTTCACCCGCGAGGAAGTAAGCAATGCCATTATTGAAACACTGCGGGTCAACAAGCTTGAAGCAGGTTACATCCGGCCGCTTATCTTTATCGGCGACGGAGAAATGGGCTTGTATGTCAAGTCGGCCCCTATCCGGGTGACCATTGCCTGCTGGCCGTGGGGCGCCTACCTGGGCGAGGACGGTCTTGCAAACGGTATTCGGGCCAAGATTTCATCATTCACCCGGCACCATGTCAACGTCGGCATGACCAAGGCCAAAATCTGCGGTAACTACGTGAACTCCATCCTGGCCAAAAAAGAAGTCGTAATGGCCGGGTACGATGAAGCCATTCTGCTGGATGCCGAGGGGTATATCTCCGAGGCCAGCGGCGAAAACATTTTTATCGTGAAAGACGGCGTTATCAAGACAACGCCGCCCACTTCCATTCTGAAGGGTATCACCCGCGACGCCGCGCTGCAGATTGCAAAAGATTCCGGCATCGAGGTCGTCGAGCAGCGTTTCACCCGTGATGAACTGTACATGGCCGACGAGTGTTTCTTCACCGGCACGGCGGCTGAGCTGACCCCGGTGCGCGAGGTTGACGACCGTACAATCGGAACCGGCAAGCCGGGCCCGATTACCAAGACCGTTCAGACCGCTTATTTCGATGCCATTCACGGCAAGATCGATAAGTATAAAGAGTGGCTTACGGTTATTTAATGCTGTTGAGAGTTCAAATGCCTGCTGTATATAAAAAATACGGCAGGCATTTTTTTTATAACGATTTGTGTGATGATAGAACGAGGTATAACCTTTGAGAAAGCTGTAGCCGGGTAGGAGCGGCCTTTGGCCGCGATAACGGCAATCATTTGTTGTAAAAGCTGGTGATCGCACCTAAAGGTGCTCCTGCAGAAAATTCTTTTATTTTAAAAGGACCCGCCATGAACGAGACCATACATGCACAAAAAGACCATATGCGGCAGAGGATGCTTACCCTGCGAAACGCGATTACGGTTGAAGATCGTGCCATGAAAAGCCTGCAGATCCAGGAACGCCTGCTGGCGTTGCCCCAGATTGCAACCGCGCGGCATGTGAATATTTTTGTATCGTTTCGGAGCGAAGTGCACACCCACGACATTATCAGGAACCTGCTTGCGGGCGGAAAAATAGTATCGGTGCCGGTAGTGGACGAGGCAACCCGGGAGATTGTCCCTTCGTATATAACCAGTTTCGACGATTTGCGGCCCGGCGGCCTGGGCATACTGGAGCCGCCGCCGGATACAATCCGGCCCGTTGATCCGGCGGACATCGACCTTGTGGTCACCCCCGGGGCGGCGTTCTGCGCGCAAGGCTGGCGCCTCGGGTACGGCGGCGGGTTTTATGACCGCATTCTAAAAAAAGTGCGGGCGGAAAGTATCGCCCTGGCCTTTGACATGCAGGTAATTGACGCTGTTCCCCACAACCCGGCCTCCGACATGCCGGTGGGCTCCATTGTTACCGAAAGCAGGGTAGTAGTCTGTATGCCTACGGTGTGAAGGCAAGTACTTGAATAGCCCCTTGTTTTGTCCGTTTTCCATGAATGATTAGCCCACAAAATAAAACTTGATTTTGTCACGTTTACATGATAAAAATTTTAATTTAATTCCAATAAAAGTTATACAAATTTATTGGAAACATCAACAGTCAAGGTCATGTAGTTGATTACGACCAGGTGCAGTGCGGGAGGGAATTATTACAAGATATTGCCAATATGTCATAGTTTGCTGATCGTGTAACTGTCCAAAACAGCTTCTCAAATTCCAACCATTCTCTTTTTCAGAAGATCAGTACGTGTCAATCTGGCAGAACAATACGACAATACATTTCAGTTTCAGCGGGAACTGAAAACGTAAAACGGCAGTTCCACACATGGGCTGAACGTGTCATTAGCCAAGGTATTGCAGGCGGTTACGTTGTTTTTGCAACGCTTTGAGCCCCGTACCCCACTGCGAAAGTATTTAATTGTCGCACCGTAATCATTAACACCGGCCTGGTATTTGCAAAGTTACACTGTTTCATTCTTTGCACTATAAGAATTTCATAGATAAGGGTTTAGTACATCAAAAGTTATTATTCATGTGAGGAGAGTCAAATGCATATTGTTGTCTGTGTAAAAATGGTGCCTGATACGACTCAGGTCAGTATTGACCCGGTCACCAACACACTCGTGCGCGAGGGGGTTCCGTTTATCACCAATCCATACGACACCAATGCAGTTGAAGAAGCCGTACGGTTCAAGGACAAATACGGCGCGTACGTAACTGCGGTCTCTATGGGCCCTCCCAACGCAGAAAGCGTGTTGAGAAAGGCGATTTCAATCGGGTGTGACGAAGGTATTCTGCTGTCCGACCGTGCCTTCGGCGGTGCCGATACCCTGGCCACCAGTACGGTGCTGGGACTGGCAATCAAGAAAATCAATGAGAAGCGGCCGGTTGACATTGTGCTGTGCGGCAAGCAGACCATCGACGGCGATACCGCCCAGGTAGGCCCCGGTATTGCTCGCCGGATGGACATTGCCCAGCTTACCCTGGTAGACGAAGTTATGTCGGTAAACCAGGATAAAAAGACCATCAAGGTCCGCCGCAAACTGGAAGCGTATCACGAAGTAATCGAAACGAAACTGCCGGTCATGATGACCGTTGAGCGCGAAATCAACACCCCGCGCTACCCGACCGTTCCCGGGCGTCTGGATGCCGACGATATCAACATCCAGGTATGGAACAATGCATTCCTTAAACTCGATCCCCAAACTATCGGCCTGCTTGGTTCACCGACCCAGGTGCGCAGAATCTTCGCACCCGAGCGCGAAAAAGGTGAAGTGATGATGGGTGAAGGCGACCAGAAAACGGTTGCCGTTGACACGATGTTTACCAAGCTGAAAGAGTGGGATTTCGTCGTAACAGACTAAATAACCTTGAAACTACAATAGTTAATTATTTTGTGTATGTAGGAGGATAAATGGAGCAAAAGCCGAAAAAGAAAAAGAAACCAAGGGGTAAGGCCCGGCAGATAGAAGGGAAATGCATATCCTGTGGTGCCCGGTGTCAGATTGCATGCCCCGTTGACGCCGTTGAGATGACTGAAGCCGAAACTCCGATTATTGATGACGGCAAGTGCATCGGTTGCCGCAAGTGTGTCAAGGTTTGTCCTGCCGATGCTATCGAAATGTACTTCACGCCTGAAGAAGAAGCCTTGCTCAAAGAGCTGGAAGCAGCGGGCGGAGCAGCCGAAGAAGAGGAAGCACCCGAAGAAAAAGCCGCGGATGGCGAACAGGGAGCCGAATCAAACATCGCGCTGTGGAACGGTGTATGGGTATACATCGAACAGTTTGAAGGCAAAGCCCACGAAGTGTCCTGGGAGCTCCTTGGCAAAGGCCGCGAGCTGGCCGACGACCTTGGTGTTGAGCTGGCCGCTTTCGGGCTGGGCGACAGCATCAAGCACCTGGCCGACGAAGCCTTCGGATACGGCGCAGACAAGGTCTACATCATGGAAGATCCCGCGCTGAAGCACTATCGCACCGCATCGTACCTGCACGGAACGGTTGAGCTGGTAAATAAATACAAACCTGAAATCGTTCTGATGGGCGCCACCGGCCTCGGCCGCGACCTTGCAGGCGCTGTTGCAACCGACCTGAAAACGGGCCTCACCGCCGACTGTACGCAGTTGTCAATCGACAAGAAGATGCGTATCCTCGAGCAGACACGTCCGGCTTTCGGCGGTAACATCATGGCTACCATCCTGACCGAGACCAGACGTCCGCAGATGGCATCGGTTCGCCCCCACGTTATGCCCAAGAAAGAGTTCCAGGAAGGGCGTAAGGGCGAAGTGATCACCGAGCCGTTCACCATGGAAGAAGACGCCATTCCGCAGAAGGTTATCGACATCATCAAGGCTGCCCAGGAAAGCTCGGTCAACATTGCCGGCGCCAAGGTTATCGTTGCCGGCGGCCGCGGCATGTTGAACAAAGAGAATTTCGACAAACTGCAGGACCTGGCCGACATTCTCGGCGGAGTTGTGGGCGGGTCCCGCTGTGCCTTTGACGAAGGCTGGATTGAACATGCCCGTCAGGTAGGCCAGACCGGTAAAACGGTCCACCCGAAACTCTACATTGCCTGCGCCATCTCCGGTGCCATCCAGCACCTGGTCGGCATGCAGGACTCTGAATTTATTATTGCAATCAATAAGGACAAAACTGCTCCGGTTTTTGAAGTTGCGCACCTGGGTATCGTCGGCGATGTGTTTGAAATTATCCCCGATCTTATTGATAAACTGAAACAATCAAACGCGAAAGCTGTTGAGTAAACAGTCAACCAATAGAGAACGAAAGGAGCAGCCTTGAGTGTCTTAGAAAATGTTTTATTCATTCCGTTATTCATTTTCGCAATAGTTTTCTTTTTGTGGAATGTATTTCGTATTATTGCCCGGATATGTCTCGGTCAGGCGGAAAACCGCTTTGACGGCCTCTGGTCCCGCTTCGGCAGTATGCTTGCATACGGTTTCGGCCAGCTCCGGGTTGTTAGTGAAAAATTCGGGTGGAACCATTTCTTCCTTTTCTGGGGTTTCATGGTTCTGGCAACCGTTAACTTTGAATTCCTCGTAGCAGGAATCTTCCCGGCCTTCAGCCTGCATTTCATCGGCCACATACCGTTCGGTATCCTGATGTTCCTGGCCGACGTTATGTCGCTGGTGGTTCTGGCATGTGTGGGTATAGCCTTTGCCCGCCGGACGTTTTTCCGTCCCGAGCACATCGATCCCACTGCCGATGCATACTTCATCCTGTCGCTTGTTGCCTCGCTGATGATCGCCTTCTTCGGCATGAACGCCTGTATGATACACCTTGGCGAGCTGGCACCGGCCAGCTGGATGCCTATTTCCAGCGGCCTGTCCGCACTGGTCGGCGGCATGGGCGACGAAGCAGCCCATTCCCTGGCACGTATTTTCTGGTGGATTCACGCACTGGTTCTGCTGTTCTTCCTGAACTACCTGCCGTACAGCAAGCACCTTCACGTACTGACCGCTATCCCGGCCTGTTTTTTCAAGGCCCCGGAAATCGTTTCCACCGTTCCGCAGCTTGAGTTCAAAAAAGGCAACGAGTTCGGCGTTTCCAAGGTAGTTCAGTACAAATGGAAAGACCTGCTTGACTTCATGGCCTGTACCGAGTGTGGCCGCTGCCAGGCTGTGTGCCCCGCACACAACACCCAGAAGCCCCTCAACCCGAAAGAAGTTATTCACCAGGGTAAGGTGAACATCTTCGTAAACGGCGATGCAGTACGTGCCACCCGTCCGGCAGATATGCTGGCACCGGCACCTAAAACCGCCAAGATGGTTGCACCGCTCATTAACGGCAGTGATGAAAGCGTTGATGTTGAGGCAATCTGGGCATGTACCACCTGTGGCGCCTGTATGCAGGTCTGCCCGGTATTTATCGAGCATGCACCTAAAATCGTTCAGATGCGTCAACACCTGGTGATGGAAAAAGCCGAGTTTCCGGAAGAGCTTATCGCCTGTTTCGAGAACTTCGAGCAGCGTTCCAACCCCTGGGGTATCGCACCTACGGACCGCACCAAGTGGACCGTTGATCTGGATGTGCCCCTGCTCACAGACGGAGTTAAGGCAGAGTACCTGTTCTACGTAGGCTGTGCAGGAGCATTTGACTCACGCGCCCGCCAGGTAACCGCTGCAATGACCAAGATCCTGAACGCAGCAGGCGTTTCCTGGGGCATCCTGGGCAACGAAGAAAAGTGCTGTGGCGACTCGCTACGCCGCCTGGGTAACGAGTATGTGTTCGACAGAATGGTCAAAGAGAATATCGAGGCTTTCAATAAGTACGGTATCAAAAAGATCATTACCTACTGTCCGCACTGTCTGACGACCCTG
This sequence comes from Thermodesulfobacteriota bacterium, assembly GCA_028282925.1. GTDB lineage: Bacteria > Desulfobacterota > WTBG01 > CAIYCZ01 > CAIRTM01 > JANQGV01. The sequence goes on along the minus strand of JANQGV010000032.1, from coordinate 27,299 downwards.
AAAAACGATTACAAACAGTATGGTGCCGAGTTTGAAGTAATTCACCACACTGAGCTGATCAACTCCCTGATCAAACAGGGTAAGATCAAAACTTCCGCAAACGGAACCGGCAAGGCAGTTATGCACGACTCCTGCTACCTGGGCCGTTACAACAACATCTACAACGAGCCGCGCGACATCGTTAAGGCCTGTACCGGCAAGGCACCGGCCGAGATGGAACGCAAAGGCGACAAGAGCTTCTGCTGTGGCGCCGGTGGTGGTCGCATGTGGATGGAAGAGCTTATTGGTAAGCGTATCTACCTGGATCGTACCCAGGAAGCTCTCAAAACCAAGGCCGACACCATTGCGGTTGCATGTCCGTACTGTATGACCATGTTTGAAGACGGCGTGAAAGACGAAAAAGCCGGCGACACGGTCAAGGTTAAAGACATCGCAGAAATCGTAGCCGACTCCATGAAGTAGCAGTACCGGTTATGTAATTAGCCACATCAAGGCGGGAATTTCTTAATTGAAGTTCCCGCCTTTTTTGTTGGTGGCTACCGGAGAACGTTCATCTACTGCGTTCCGCTCACTCTTCGATATCACGGCATGCCTGTTAGTGCGTAGGGTGGGTGAAACGAAGTGCAACCCACCATAACGAGTTGAAAATTAATGGTGGGTTCCGCGTTGCTGCATCCACCCTACGAATTATTATAGAAGTTCCCAACTTTTTTATTGGTAAAACATTCACTTGATAATACGTTTATGTAGTGGTAGGTATAGGCGTATGAACAGAATAACGGGGCAGGAATTCCAGCTTTATTTAATCTCAGGATAATGAAATCTTTTACATTACATGGTGAGTGAATATGAACAAGTATGAAGGTGCAGAACTGTGTTTGAAAATTTTATCTATTTATTTTTTATTACAGTTTTTTCAGACATTGCCGCTATCTTTTGAAATGCTCGTTGATATTGGTAAATATGATAGTAAATTGGCGCTAACAGGATCAATCAGTGCTTCATTCATCACATTATGCATTTCAGTTTTTTTATGGAAGCTTTCCCCAAAGATATCAAAAATTATATGGGGAGATAAAACAACTGAAGCGGATGTTGTGAATCCTACCCTTAATGAAGTTCAGGCTGCCCTGTTTTCAGCAATCGGTTTGTATGTGTTGATTAGTACAATTCCAAATCTTTTTTATTGTCTGGTTGTAATGAGCAAGGAAACCCCGGAGTTTCAGCATCAATCGTTATTAGATATGAAATCAAAAATTAACCTGTCTGTTAATATCTTTAAAATTATTATTGGCGTTTGGTTGATTTTTGGCTCAAAAGGCCTTGTTAACCTGATTCTTAAAGTGAGAAATTTAGGATTAGACAAACAAAGCAAATAAAAATGTAGGGTGGGGAAAACGCAGTGTAACCCAACATAACAGGTTAAAAATAATCGGTGGGTTCCGCGATGCTGCACCCACCCTACGTTCTAAATGATGTCTCAGGTGAAGCAATTATGATACAAAACGTACAACGATCAACCGACACAATCGGCTCCATGCAGGTGGAGACCTTTGCGCATCCCCAGGGGTGCCGTGGATATATTCTGGTAGATCCGGCCAGTAAAAACGCCCTTATTGTAGACCCGCATCTCGACCTTGTGTTTGATATGGTGCAGAAGGTAAAGGACGAGGGCTGGAACCTGCGCTATGTTATTGACACCCACACCCATGCCGATCACCCCTCTGGTGCCGCTGCCGTTGCCGCACAGTTTGACTCTACACGGGTGGCACATGAAAAGGCCGGGCACAAAGGCGTAACCCTTAACCCCAAAGACGGTGAGGTGCTTGAAGCTGGGGCACTCAAGGTAAAGGTTAAACACGCTCCCGGCCACACGCCCGACCACATGGTTCTGATAGCAAACGGGGCACTCTTCTCCGGCGATTCGCTTTTGATCGGCGGGGTTGCCCGCACCGACTTCCTCGGCGGCGATGCCGGAACGCTGTTCGATACCATTCATTCCTATCTGAACGAACTCCCGGACGATACGGTTCTGTTTCCCGGGCACGACTACAAGGGGAATATCAAAAGCACGCTTGGTCAGGAGAAAAAGGAAAATCCCTGGTTACAATTGACCGACCGAGACGAATTTGTGAAAAACCTCATTGCCAACCCGCCGCCCAGACCGGCCAATATGGACGATCTGCTGAAGCTGAACCGCGAGGGTGTTCACATCCCCGAGACTATATCGGCCGCAGAAGCCTCACGGCTTGTGCAAGAGGGTGGGGCGGTCAGTGTTATCGATGTTCGTACCGGTGCTGAGTACCAGGGCGAGCACGTACCCGGCTCACACCTGATACCTCTAGATCAAATAGAAAAACGTGCAGGCGAAGTGCTGGCTGTACCTGCACCTCGGCTGCTCCTGTGCCACAGTGGTAACCGGGCTGGTATGGCTCGTGAAGCACTTGTGAAGCTCAATGTCGAAGGGCTGTCTGTTATCGAGGGTGGTATCGGCGCGTTTACCAGTTCAGGTGGTGAGACGGTTAAAGGTAAAGCGCATATGTCCCTGGAGAGACAGGTGCACATTGCAGCCGGTAGCCTTGTGCTTATCGGTGCGCTTGCCAGTGTATTTATCAATCCCTGGTTTCTGATTATCTCGGGATTTGTGGGTTGCGGTTTAATATTTGCGGGTATTACCGACTGGTGCGGCATGGGCATTCTGCTTTCCAAAATGCCCTGGAACAAGGTTCAGCCCACTGCCGGTGGCGCTGCTACCGGTGGAACCTGCGCTGCCAGCATGCCCGGCGCCTGCGCTGCAAACCCACCGGCAGGTGGTACGTGCGCGGCTTCGTTTCCGCCAAAGAAAGACGGTGATTAAAAATTGCAAACAGAAGACAGAAAAGTCAAAAGAAGACCCCTTTTGCCCTTTAGGCGCCTATGTCGTAATACGGCAGGGTGCCGCCGCCGGTATTTGCAGTGCTTGGATCGTCATAGCGCAGGTTCCCGTCGAAATCAATGAGAGGGGTTTGATAGCTTGTACCCGCATCTATACAGGGGGAGCCTGTCTGGAGGGTGAAGTCGCCGTTTCCCGGGTCGACAAAAAGCGGGTCCTGGCGGATGTTATTGTTGGAACCGCTGTACCCATCCTGGTCGATATTGCAATAGGAGATGTTCCGTGCGTCGACGCTCATTGCCCGCAGATAGATTTCATTGCCTTCCCAGCCCGCGGTGTTGCCCCACACGATCGTATTGGTCATGGCGGCATATAAATAATTCCGGTCTTCGTAAAATCCTCCGCCACGAAATGTAGCGGTATTATTTGCGATGGTGCAGTTTGTAAATTGCGGCAATGCTACGCTTCCGTCGGTCTCTATGAATATGCCACCGCCCTCATAGCCGGTAATGCTGCAGTTTTCAAAGACGGAAGGGTTATTGATATAGATTGCTCCGCCCTGTTGTGCCGTATTATTTTTGAAAATACAGCCGCTGATAATAGTGTCATCATAATTCGTTGCCAGCCCGCCACCTCCTCTGGTTGCCTCATTGCCGATAAATACACAATTGGTCATGTCTGCAAAGAAAGTAACGGCTCCACCACCAATCTCTGCAGTATTTCCGATAAAGGTACAGTCCGATACAGGCGCATATCCTTTTACGCTTATTCCTCCGCTTGCAAGAGCACTGTTGTTGATGAAGTTACAGTTGCGTGTGTATCCTTCCTCGGATTTAGAAAAAAACGCTCCTCCCACATCCTGTCCATACTCGCCGCTGGCACTATTACCGCTGAAGGCGCAGTTTTCAACAATGGCGCTGTGGGCATACACATACAGGCCTGCTCCTTCTCCGGTAACATTACAGTCGGATATTGAACAATTTCTTATGGTGATATAGTAATATATGACAGGATCTGCAGAAGTTACCGTCTTTCTCAGAAAGTATATACCGCCGCCCTGGCCCCCATAGCAGGGTGGAGAGCCGAGCTCGCATATGTCCGGAACATATCCTCGGGTTATGGAGAGACCGTCGATAATAACATTATTACCCGTCACGTTCAGGCACCTGTCATTGTCCTGGCCGTCTATGGTGGCTACATTGTTTTGCCAGTCTCTTTGACTGAGTTGCGTTTCGGTACCGTCGAAACCTCCGTACAGCGAGACGGTTTTATCAACGGTTATTTCTTTTGAAAGCAAATAGGTGCCCATCCTGATCCAGATTTCATCGCTGTCGCCGGCGGCATCAATAGCCTCCTGGACTGTTTTAAAGGGCGAGGACCATCCGGTGCCGGCTCCTGATGGGGCAACCGTGCCGTCTACATACCATACTGCTGCCGATACATTTTGAATACATGCCAAACAAAAAATTACTGTAATTAATGATAGGAGTTTAATGAGTTGTTGCATGGTCCCTCTACCGCTTTTTTAAGAAATGAGTAATTATGCCTGGAGTTGTTTGATTATGTTAAAGGCAAGAACTGGAATTGTATTGCTTGCCCCTCTTGATATCTATCGGATTAATCGCCCCGGTAATAAATTATTTATCGGTTTTATTGTTAAATATATAGCACCGATATATTGTGCGTCCATGGTTTTTGTCGTTATGTTTTGTTAATATGATCATTTTCAGAATTTTATATTAGGTATTAATACTCATACTTATGGCATTAAGGAACGTTTTGTTGTTTAATCCCTTCGATACTATCTTGATAATTATTCTCATATGGGAATTAGATGCATCGGAAACGGTAGAAAGTACAGATTGTATGGTGGTCACATCATCGCTTTGCAGGGTCGGTTTTTGACCTGATTCCATCCTTTTTATTTGTGGTGCAAGTTTGGAAATGAGATCAGCTATCGCATTGCTGAGAGAAGGATCTGCTTTTAATATTTCAACCACTTTGTCTGAAAAGAGGTAATACAGTTTGATAAGCATTGCGCCTCTATCGGATTTCGCCAAAACGGTGTCCCGATAGTTTCTCAGGGCATTGAGGGACTCATCTGCACCGGACACGCCCTGCATGGCATACTCTGCCGGGCACTGGTCGGTATCGACTATGGCCGGCAGTACCGACACAATATTTTCCTGGGAGCATTCATAGCCGTCGATAACCAGCTTCACGGTATAGGTGCCCGGTTCGGTGTAGGTGTGGCTGGGGTTTTGCTCGTAGCTTTTGGCACCGTCGCCGAAATCCCAGTAGTAACTTTCTGAGTTTTCTGCCGACTGGTTGCTGAACCGGACCGACAGGGGAGCAGTGCCGGAGACCGGGCCGGCCGCGAAATCGGCCTCAAAGCAGCCTTCTTCCTCGATCTGCACGTTTTCAGTTTTATACAGGATCGATTCTATGGCCTCGGGGCTGCAACCGGGGCCGAAACCCTGGGCGCTGAATGCGAAATCAAGCTCGCCGTCGTGGCCCTTTACCTGCAGGGTCACGGTATGGCTGCCGGCGCGTTTGGGCGAGCAGTACCCGAGCACATAGTATTTCTTGCTTTCACTGTCGATTGCGGCGGCGATTTGTCCGAAGGATGCGTTCAGTTCACCGACGTTTTCGGCCCACAGGAACCGGTCTTTGCCGAGTTTCCTGAGGTGATACTCGTCGATTTCACCGCCCAGCCCGATAGAAAATACAGCATGGTCGGAAACGGCAACGGCGCTTGCAGCGCTGCTGTCCGATACGCGCTCTGCGCGGTCGGTACCATCGGTAAACACTACCAGCGATCCGGTGAACAGAGCTTCTGAATCAATACTCTGTCTGCGGTTGTCGAGTGTAGTCAAGCCCTTCCTGACTGCCCCGTTCAGGTTGGTAGACTTATCATATGCCGGATCGCTGGTAATGCTACCCTGGGATAACGCATCGATTGCGGCGTGTAGTTCTGTTGTATCTTTCGTAAATGCGCTAACCGGCAGTAAATCCTCACGGCCGTCGAAAAGGTACACGGCTACTTCCTGGCCGTCTTCACCGGCAACGGCGTCGATGAACGCTTTGGCCGATGTTTTCACCGACGGCAGCGCATCAGCCCCCAGGATCGATCCTGAAACGTCCAGCAGCACTACGGTGGACATGGTATAGAGCTTGGGGGAGGGAAGTATTGTCTGATCGCTTTCGTATTCGGAGATATATTCATCGTCTTCAAATATTTCGAAGTCGTCTGCGCTGAGCCCGTCACGAGGCTCGCCGCTGCAGTTCCTGAGCGAGAAGAACAGGTACACCTTGCTGGGCTCTTCGGCCCGGCCTTCCAGCAGATCAAACTTCAGGCAGGCGTCCTGGGCAACCGTTACCTGACGGACGGCGGTGTCGGTTAAGCCGTCGGAGTCTTTTACCTCGAGGGTTATGGTGTACGCGCCTTCTTCGGCATACTGGTTGTCGGCGGTCTTATCGGTTGAAAAGACGGTGTCCCAGATACCGTCGCTTTCAAAATCCCAGCGCACTTCCAGCATATCGGCTGCATCTTCCACATCATACGAGCCGGAAGCGTCAACGGAAAAAAGAGTCTCAACAGTGCCGGATGTGGGGCTTACCGAAAAGGAGGCAATGGGGGGAGTGCCGTTGGGCTCGGTGGCGGTTCCTTCCAGTTTCAGGGCATCGATATGGTTGCCGTTATCAACCACATTGCCGACATAGATAATTGAAAGGGTATGTTCTCCAACGGCAAGTGTATCCAGATCGATTTCGTGGGTTTCCTCAGCGCCTGAAAAGCTTTCCACCAGCCGGCCGTCGAGCATAATATCATCAATATCGGAACCGAAACGTTTATAGTACAGTGTAACGTCGGTATATATATATTCACAGGTGAAGCTGATATGCACTTCACGGGCGGTCATGCCGGTAAGCGTGGGGTAGAGTGAGGTATACAGGTGACCGGGAAATTGGGGACCTAACGTTTCGTTGTCTGTGTTTGCATCAACTGCATAATTAAATACATCGTGGAACTCTTCTGTTTCGCTGAACTCTGCTACCGAATCATCAAACTGCCCGATCTGCCATATGGTAACCGGGGTGTTAAACTCGATTCCCAGGGCATTGTAATATCCGCAGAAAACAAGAAACAGCGAGAACATCACTGTTACGGCTGCTTTTGTAATGAGTTTTTTCGTCTTCATGGTTGCTTCCTTTTATTTGAGTATTGGAGTGAATTCGTTTTTTTCCGTGTTCGTACTGCTATAGAGCAAGCATGATGCCATACATGAGGATGGTCATGTGTGGAGGGCTTGGATCAATTTAAAAATAAAGCAAATACAGTCAGATAAGGTGTTCTTGCGCTGGGTTTCAAGTTAGTATTATTTTTTGCAGTGAAAATTCACCACATTTTTTTCAAAAAAGTATTCGAAAATCCTATACCTCAGGCAACCCCTCCCTCCGATTCCCGAATAGATATGATTTCGACGGGAAAGTCCAGGGCGCCGCGTTCGTCATGGAGCGAAAAACATGATCTGTAACAATTTGTAATTACTTCCATTTATTTTTTTTGCCCGGTTTTTGCCCGTGCATATTTTGCCATGGCATCACGTTTGCAGATAAGGAACATGAACACTGAAAACCATACGAAACAAGGTCAGACGATGAAAACACGTTATCTCATACTTGCTTTACTGCTTACGCTGCTGCCGAACCAGGCCGCGGCAATCATGCTGGGGCTTTCCACCGCAGAGCTTACGCTGGGGTCGGATGCAGTGGTGCTTGGAAAGGTTGCGAATGCAAAGGCGCAGTGGAACGAGGACCAGAGCCTCATTATCACCAAGGCAACGGTTACGGTTGAAAAGGTGGTTCTGGGCAGAACCCTGCAAAAAGAGGTTACGGTTGAATATATCGGCGGAGAAATCGGCGATGTAGGGCTGGGGGTTTCAGACGAAGTTCAATTGATTCCAGGAGAGCGGGTGCTGCTTTTCCTGCAATCCGGAACAAGTAAATTGAAAAAACGTGTTTCCGCATATTCTGTTGTAGGTCATGCCCAGGGAAAATATCGTATTGATGCCGACGGCATTGCCGGTAAATCAGGTTTTACCGTTTTGACCCGCCAGGATGCTGAACGGATCGATAACAATATACCGCTGCAGAAACTGATAGATAAAATCAGGAGCTTTCGATGATACGGCTTTTTGTGTACCGCATTTTTATCATACTTTTTATCGTTGCACTGGTACCTTGTGCTGCTGAGGCATACAGCAGGACGGGCTGCAAATGGAAAAATGCCAGGGCAACCGAATATATCAACACCGGCGGAAGTCCCAGCGGCAGTCTGAGCGCCATACAGGAAGCCATGATCGAGTGGAGCAACGTGAATGGTTCTCGATTCGAATTTATATACGGCGGCAAGACCAACAGCCACGCATTCGGCAAACGCGACGGCAAGAACATCATTGATTTCGGCAGCATTTCCGGCAGCTACTTGGGATACTGTTACTGGTGGTACAACTCCAAACGTCAAACCACCGATTCCGATATTCGATTCAACAAAAAATACAGTTGGCGAACTGCCACCAAATCGGGGCGGTATGATCTGCGCACGGTTGCGCTGCACGAGCTGGGTCATACCCTTGGACTGGGGCACAGCGGCAACCGAAAATCGGTCATGTATGCTTCCTATCACGGCGCCCAGCATCTGCACACAGACGACATCAACGGCATCAAGTACCTCTACCCCGGCCCCACAACCACAACGACAACGGTGCCGGTAAGCGGTGAAATCAGCGGTAATTTCCAGGATATTATCAGCGGCGATTTCGACGGCGACGGCCGGGATGATATTGCAGGCATTGAAGATAACGGTTCAATAGCCTATTCGACAAACCTTACGGATAAAACCATGATGCCCGGGGCGTTCGAAGCACTTGTTGCCGGCGATCTGGATGGTGATGAAAAGGATGAAATCGTGGCCCTTAAAAACGACGGCTGGTCCGACTATCATGAAATCTACTACAGTGTCGAGCTGGGCAACTGGATGGCCGTGCCGGGCCGCCTCGTGTCGGTTGCCAGCAGCGACTTCAACGGCGACGGTCTCGACGATATAGCCGGAACCCAGACCGACGGCGATGTGTGGTATACAAACGACAGCGGCGATACCTGGAACCGGCTGGCCGAAGAGCGCTTTGAAGTGCTTGCAAGCGGTGATGTAAACGGTGATGCTGCCTCTGATATTATTGCGCTGCAGAACGACGGCTGGTCGGACTATTATGAAATTTATTACAGCACTGATAAAAACAACTGGTCGCTCCTTCCCGGCAGGCTGCTGACCGTTGTCAGCGGAGACTTTAACGGCGACGGCCGTGACGATGTAGCCGGGCTTCAGGAGGACGGTGATATCTGGTACACCCTTGACCTGGGCGAAACCTGGGAGCAGCTTGATGAAAAGCAGTTTGAAATGCTTATCAGTGCAGATATCAACGGCGACAATAAGGACGATCTGGCAGGCCTTGATATGAACGGCGGTTTGTATTATTCCGTTGATTTTGAAACATGGAACCAGGTGCAGGGTACCTATCTGACAATAATCAGCGGAGATTTCAATAACGACGGCCGGGCCGATATAGCCGGCATTCAGCAAGACGGCGATATCTGGTGGAGGTATTCACCGGATCAATAATTAATACAAAAAATGGTTTGTACAAGATTCCTCCATCTATCCATAGCATGAATATCCTCCCGTTTTTACCCGTGTTGGGCCCCGTCCTGGGGCCTTTTTTTTACAGGGCAGGCTGTCGGAGAACGCCCATCTACTGCGTTGCACTCACCATGCGTCACTGCGACGTACATCCAGTCTCAAACCAGGTGAAGCATTCTACTACGGCTGTCGGAATCCCCGAATCTACCGGCTGTACTTCCTCCATCCTCATCAACGTACAGAAAAGTACGATTCTTCGGATTCCGGTCCGTGCAGCCGCTATCTCCAGGCATTCCGGCAGCCTCGCGACGAATGTCCACCTGATTTGAGACTGGACGCCTCGCTCCTCATGGTGTCGTGCGCCTTGTATCTGAGCATTCTCCAACAGCCTGGAAGTGCCGGTGTATTCCTTCCGGCTCCTGGTCATGAAACAGGACTTTGTGCCGGTAAGCGAGTTGTTGCTATACGGGGAGCGTTAGGAAATTAAATGACTGTAGTTATTTAATTTTTGAAATATTAGCAGATGTGAATGTATTATGCGAAAAAAACATTGAAATATAGTGAATTACAGTTTTATGGATTGTGCTAAAAATATGACCAGGGTCATATAATGCTTGATAGTTGCCATAATTACTGGTATATTATTAGCGTACAAAACATAAGTCGGCAAACTATTAGGGGGTTTGCCTGAACGTTATTAAGGGATTTGAGCATTATGGTTATAAACGGGTATCAGGGTGCCGAGGGGATAGAACGTGGAATTGGAGGACGCAGTAATGAGATCAGTATGTGGAGCAACAAAAATCTTTCCGGCACTGGTACTGACGGCGGTAATGTGGATTGCAGCAGAGGGCCATGCCCTGGAAAAAACATTTCCCCTCAAAGCTTACAGCGAGGCAGAGCTTGCAACGGTTCGAAGCTGGGAGCAACAATGGGTCGGACAGAAGATAACTTCAGCAAACCTCAGCCAGGTCGCCGAATACCTGCCCGAATGCCTGCAGTTTGTGTACAACAACCCCCGGAAATGCGGTGCGCCTGCTGATACTGGGCTTTACTTTACGATAGTCCCGTATGCGCCCATTGTTGAAACAAAAGGCATGATAGAGGCAACCCGTGCCTATGCACCACAGGTGCGCGTTGATGATCAGGGTATTATTGAAAATTACAAAGATATTGCCGGAATGCCTTTCCCTGACCCTCAAACCGGCCAGGAAATCGCCTGGAACTATGATATGAATACCCGCGGCGATTCATCCCACTACCGCCGGTATACACCCAATGTTGATTTAAATCATTTTGAAGAACGCATACAGGATGCCGACTGCTGGGAGCTCTATTTTGCCCACCGGGTTGATGCCGAACCCAAGCCCCGTTTGCCGAAGAATAAGAAGCAGATCCACTGGGCCGGTTTTTATCATATGTATAAACCGAACGAGTTTTTGAACACCCGGCGGTTTAATATCCGGTTTCTGGATTTCAACAAAGAAGACGACAACTATATGTATAATGCCCAGACCCGCCGCCTGACAAGGCTTTCGGGTTCGCACCGCACGGATTCTGTTGACGGTTCCATCGTTATTTACGATGATGAGTTCTGTTGGAACGGGCAGATCACCCGCAATATCTACAACTACCTCGGCCGTAAGGAGTACCTGGGTGCCCGGCATATCGATCTTGATACCCTGGAGCGGCAGCAGGGCCAGCTTATCTATAATAATCTCACCCGTGAGCGGGTAAACACCTTTGCCGTGGAAGTAGTCAGTAAAGACCCCGACTATATTTACAGCAAGCGTATCTGGTATGTGGATCCGGAAACCTACCATATCCTCTGTACGCAAATCTATGATAAGAACGGGCAGTTCTGGAAATTTATCGAACAGTTTACGCAGAACCTGAAAACCGCCACCGGTGAAGATAAAAGTTTTCTGGTCGGTTGTCATGTGATTGATTACCAGCGCAAATACGCCGCCTGCACACGGCAAACGGTGAAAGGTATCGGGATTGAGCTGAGGCCGAGTATGTTTACCCTTGGTAACCTCCAGCGTGCCGCCTATTAGGCCGGTGGAAAACGCCCATCTTCTGCGTTGTGCTCACCCTGCGACATTGCGGCGTACAAACACGTACGCCTCATGCCTCAGGGGTTCGCACGCCTTGTATCTGAACATTTTCCATCGGCCTAAACCGTTTTTGTAATTGATTGGTTTTTCTTGCTTGATTTGTGACTAGATGAAAAATTTTTGCGCGCCTTGTATCTGAACATTCTCCACCAGTCTCACTTAGGTGTTTATTTGATATATTCATTAGTGATGATGAAGAACGGTCATCTCCAGATCAGATGCAGAGGGTAGGTTAATGAATTATCGCTTGATTTGTGACTAAAAGAGACAGGTAGCATTATCATATATTAATGCTTTTTATGAGAGAAGAGGCGTTGACTATACATATTAATGATAATTAGCAGAGCCACCGGGAGCAAAAAGCCCGGTGGCTTTCGTGTTGCTATTTGCGGCAACTTATGTTAAAAACTTAGTATCCAAATAAATTTTGTTTGCATACTAAATTATTATTTTTTGCCTTACATTATTATCATTTTTATTTTTTTGCAATGCTGCAACATAGGCTCAGATTATACAAATCCACAAAAATGACCCTTATCCGGGTAGTTCTGGTTATGCATTGTGTGCTTGCCTTTAATCATTTTATGTCGAGCCCGGTCGTTTTGGGGGGGATTGATAATTTTGAAAACCTGCGCCTAGTGTCAAGAACCTCATGCACCTACACAAAAATCGAGAAAAAGACCATAAAAACCGGGTTCGATTTCAACCCGCTTACCACTTCCACCCATATTTATAACAGCCTGAATACCGAAAATAACGTGTATGGTGATCGTATAGACCATGCACCGGCCTTTCCAAACCTGACACTCCTTGCATCTACCCAGTTACTCCTATAATCAATTTATCCAAGATTTTATCGGCAGTTGTTTTTATCGTTGAGCTTTCGTGCATGTGCAGTCATGCCCGGGAATTAGCTTGACAGAAAAGACCTACTCACGTTATAACGATTTTCAAATCCTAATAATAAGCATACTAAATAATGTTTTCGAACTAACTAAATTAATAGGAGGGATGAGATGTTTAAGGCTATTTTAAATTTTTTTAAACCCATGTGGAGGACGATCTGGATTGGGCTTGCGGGACAGGGTATCTTCCTTGTCTGCGTATTTACCATGGCCCCATTGCGGATGTGGAAAGAACCGATTGTGAACTACAACCTGTACTATGTTCCTATTCTGGCACTTATGCTGGGTGCCCTTTTCTACCGTTGCTGTACCGAAGAGGACGACACCAAGGGTGCTGTATACGGTTATTTTGCGGCGCTGTTTGCCTGGCCGCTTATCGGAGAGGTTGCAACCATTCCGGTTGAAAAAGGACTTATCCTCCAGTTCAGCGACTTAAACATTAAGTTGCTTGGAGGCTATTTCTATGTAGTTGCCGGCTGGCTGATGCTGAAAATTATGTGGCGTACCGGAGCGATGAAAAAGTCCGTGTGTGTTTTTTTCCTGGTGTTCCTGTGTATCTGGACCTTTGAATTGTACATGGACAACTATTCATCCAAGGTGCCGGTTCCCCTTATGGCTCCCATAGCTTACACAATTGGTGCAGTTTTTTCTGTTGTTTCGCTGTTTCTGTTCTGGCTTGCGCGGCGTACCGATTCCATGTTGAGGAAAACTGTTTATGGGTGCCTGTTTTACATAACGTTGTCTCTGGTAATGATGGGTTTTACCCAGTGGAATAAACCGTCTACCTTCTACATCAAATACGAAGCCGCACACATCGGTGACGAAATTGAATCCCTGAAGGCTGAACAGCAAAAACTTGAGGACCTGAAACAGTACATGACCCTGAAAGGCTACATTAAACCCGGCGAGCTTGACGGACATGACGCGCATGAAGAGGAAGCACATGAGGCGGAAGAAAAACACTAAGCAGGAGTTAAAACATACACCGATTGTATGAGTAAATTCACTGGAGGAACTTGCTATGGAAAATAACTACACCACACCACTCGCCAAATGGGCGAGGATTTGTGAGATTATTATACCGGGTTACATGTTCGGTAAAGCCTGGGGTATCGCCGATGACGTTACGGTGGATCTGTTCCGGGCCCAGTTTCCGGCCGCAGCCATCGATATGGCGCAATGGCTGAAGGGCGTTTTCCCTTCAGGCGGTGAAGACCTCGGCCGCCTTATCGCCACATCAGTCGGCGCTGTAATCGGCTTTATTGTTATAGCGCTGCTTGCGTTGCTGATGCATGTTGTTTTAAAGGACCGTAAGTATATCGACTCGTTGCGGTTCACCTCGGTTACCCTGATCCCGATTGCAGTCTTAAACGGGACGCTTTCCCATGTGGTGAAAACCATTATCGAATCACTGGGCGGCGGGGCAACAGCAGAAGCCCTTACCAAAAGCGCCCTGCAGGGGCCTCAGGGCACCATTTATATGTGCCTGGTTTTCTATTTTATTTCGCTGTGGATGTTCGGCAAGCGGACCGGTGTCCGTGGGTTGCGCAGATGGGGAGTGCTCGGCGTAGGCGTTGTGTTTGTTGTGGTCTACTTTATGGCAGGGCTGAGTATTACTCCGGCAGAGTGGGAAGTACTGCTCCCGAAACTTCAAGCTGCGATAGCATCGCATTAAGGAGGGCAGAGATATGAATATGACACAAGAACGTTTTGTAAAAATAAATAAATGGGCGCTGATTTCCGCCGTTATTATTTACCTTATCGGGCTTTTCACCCCGGTAAAATACTTGCAGCCGGGACTGATCTTTGCTTTCGGAGCGGGATTCTTCTGCCTGCTGCATATTCCTTATTTCGCACCACGCCCCCGGCTGGCCGGCCATATGTGGATGCTGGCATTGTTTGTAACCGTAATGACCCTGGGTGTTCCCCTTGATAAAAGCGGTGAAGGCAATAAGCTGTTTGCCCTGCTTACAATCCTGAACATTGTGATTCCGGCCCTGATGCTGCTTTTCAGCAAAACCGAACTGAAGCCAAAAAAGAAAAAGAGGATCAAGCTGGTTACCACCCGTACCGTTGTGCAGTGCGGCATTTTCATGATCTGGGCCTCGGTTACGTCATTTGCCATGATTAAAGGAACCCGTCCCGATCTGACCTTCTGGGCCATGTTCCATGTGTTTACGGTTGCGATACTGCCGTTTATTTTCGGACGCGTTATTTGCGGCTGGATTTGTCCCAACGCCACGTTCCAGGACGGCCTTTTGAAAAATATGGACTATAAGCGTCCGATTCCGAAACTGAGCCAGGCAATAGAAGCACAGAGTAGTTCATGCGCTATGAATATCAGCGGCGAGGTGGATAAACGGGCCCCGTTGATGCCTGCAACATTGCTTCTGGCGTGGTTTCCGGTATTTTTCATCGAAACGGTGTTCGACCTGACACCTGAAATCTGGTGGCCCATTGCCTTTCTCTATGGCCTGATGTTCTTTTCGATTCTGATGCCCTGGAGAAAACTGTGTACCTATTTCTGTTTTCTGTCGTCCTATCGCGGGCTGGCCTGTCATAACAGCCTGTGGCGCATTCGCTACAATAAAAACAAGTGCCGCAAGTGCAAGCGCTGCCTGGCCGAAGAGGCATGTCCGTTCTATATCAATATCACCGAGCAGGACAATGAAATGCCCAACACCTGCTGCGTGTGTTTCAGCTGTGTGGAATCGTGTCCCTTTGACGATGTGCTTACGCTAAGGCGTGATCCTGATGAAAAGATCCGTCTGAAAGAACTCACCAGGTCAAAAGCATAGTCAATGTGCTGTATAGGCAGCCGATAAAAAGGCGATACCTTGCAGTATGATTAAAATGTATGTATACTAGTGGAGTGTCGGCGAAATGAAGCATTACAGATATGTGCATTGTAATGCTTCAGCACGCCGGTACTCCTTTTTTGTTTGTAGAACGTGATGAAGTGTAAACAGGAGGTGCTCTATGAAAAAAATAGTAGCCATGTGCGGAAGTATGCGGGAGGAAAGCAATACCAATAAGCTGGTTAAGAAAGCGGCTGAAGCATCAGGATGTGATTTTGAACTGGTGGAACTCGGCCGGATGTCGATAAAACCCTGTACCGGGTGCAGCATGTGTATGATGAACGAGGGACAGTGTCCTATTGATGACGACATGCAGGCGGTGTACGATAAGCTGATAGAAGCAGACGGGCTCATTATCAGCGGACCGACCTATTTTCTGGATATTTCAGGAGCGGTAAAAGATTTTATCGACCGGACAATGGCCATTCGCTACCGCGGTGTCGGGCCCGAATACAACCCGGACATGCCCTGGCTGGGTAACGTGCCTTTGGCCGACAAACCGACGGTTTTGATCGTTACCGTGGCCGGCGGTGGTCATGAGCGGGCCATCGAGTCGCTCAAGCTGGCGTTTGACGACTGTCATAAAGTAAACATCGTTGCACAGCAGGCCGAACCGGTTGGTATGAACGACGTTGATGATATGCCGGAAGTACTGCAGCGGGCTGAAGAGACCGGCAAAAAGCTGGGGGCGGCCCTGCAATAAAAACAGCAGCGCATTAATGCTGAATAGTTGTTTGCATTAAAAACCCACGTCATTGGGCGTGGGTTTTTTTTATGCCGTATGCAAAAACGGCTTGCCGTTATATGAGGGGAAGAACGAAATAAGGTTATTTTGTAATGCCTAAAAAAAGCAATCTGAAGACCCTGTACCGCATAAATACTTTTTGTTGAATGAGCACGGCAATGCAGATACACAGGCTGAGAGAAAACAGTAGTGAGCAGATGATATACAGGTCGTTTTTAATCACTAACGGTATTCCAAACCAGCGTAAAATAATGCTGTAGTAATCCCGCACCACAATATGGAGCCCGTAAATCGTCATTGAATTTTGTCCAATTGTCACCAGCAAACCCTTGATCGGTAATCCCGCAATAATAAGTGCAATACACACCAGGTTTACAACTCCGGCGGCAGCAAGAAGGTAGAATGTGAATGCATTAGAGATATCAAAGGTAGGAATTGATCCGCCATGTGTTCTGAAAATCCACATGCAGCAGGAAACAATAATGATACATAAAAACAGCAGAAGCGTATTTTTTGTTTTCAAATACTGTAAAGCAGCAACAATTTTTTCATAGATTACCCCGAAAAGCATAAAAGGCAACATGAGCAGGGCACTATTGATTCCCCAGGGAATATCGGCGTGGCCGACCAGCCGGGTACATATGAAAGCAATGGCCGGTGCTGCAACAGCTATGATTGTACATCTCACAATCCCCCTGGTGTATTTAAAGCAGAGAAAGAAGAGAATGTTTGCAAGGAAAAAAGCCGGAAAAAAATAAAACGAGCCATGCACCCCCGCTTTTATAAAAGAAGGGTCGTTTGACATGAGGAATGCAAAAAAGGTGTTTTTCAGTTCCAGCGAACTAAGACTGGTGTGAGGATAAAATTGGCGTTTTCCCACCCAGCCCATCAGTGCATGAAAGAAGTCATTGCTGATGATGTGTACGGTCAGAAAAGAGAAATAGGGCACACAAATTCGTTGAAATCGTTTGATTGAATAGCCGGCCGGCTTATCGTTCGACTGTAATGAAATGATATAGCCTGCGATCACAAAGAAGGCAGCGATGGGGAAGCCTGAATAGAGAAGTATTTTAAAGTCGAGGTAAACACTGCCCTCATTGCCCCGAATGATGTGTATGCAAACAACAAGAATTATTGCCAGACCTCTGACAATGTCCAGTATTTCGTCCCTCTTGGGCATACAACGCAACTCCAAACCGCGATTATACGAGCTGTTTTTTTATGTGCATGAAAACAATCGAAATATCCTGTGTCGGTTGCGGGGCGGTATTCATCACTTGTTCATCACATGCCGTAAAAGATATCCAGCGCCCGTTCAACCCCGCCTTTTTCACCGAAAAATATTTTATTCCCTTTTACCCCGGGGTCATGTTCAATTATCGTTTCAAGATATGCCTCAAACTGTTTGCGGACGCCGTCGAGTGTGTCGCCGGTAAGGGGTTCGGTAGCGCCCACCAGTTGGGCATAGGCGTCGAGATACTGCCGGAACATCTGTAATGCCCGCTCATCGAGATCCCGGGTGATGTTTACCTGGCACATGGCTTTTGAAAAAACGCCCTGCAGATTACCGGTCATTTTCTTTGTCTGGTGTTCAAGCAGGTCGGGAAAGGTTTGTTTGATTGCATACAGGTTATCGAAAAACAACTCATCCTGCTGCGAAGCATCCCGGGAGCCTGCATAATGCACATCCAGGATAAACATCCTTTTGCCGCCCATGCAGACAACCTCACACGATAGTACCGGCAGGTCATATTCAAGTTTGGGCCGTATAAAGGTTGAGAACACTTTAAAAAAGACCGGCAGGGTAATACGCAGGCAAACAACGCGGAGAAGCTTTTCAGAAGTGTACACTTCGCCGTCCATTTTAATCAGGCCGAGGGTACGAACAGGCCTTTCGGGAAAGGGGTGTTTCAGGGCAACCGGCGAAAGAGAGAAATGGTTGGTAAGTTCAGCGGCAGCCAGTTCATGAATGTCCAACAGGGTTTTCATGTTTGTATACCTCACCTTTAATAATGGGTTTTATAAACAATCCTGCTGTATGCCGTGCCTGGATTGTTACCGTGCTAAAAAGGCTTTCATTGCTGCAGCAAGTTCCTCCGGTTTTTCCTCCTGCACGTAATGGCCGCATTCTTCAATGACCACAAGTTCGGAGGTTGGTATTTCTTTGTCAAGGCGTTCGCCGTCCGATACAGGGTTGTTTTTGTTCTCGGCGCTCCACACGAGCAGGGTGGGGTCCTGCACGGCGGAGCTTAGCCCTTCGTAGGTTTCAGGTCCCACCGTCCGCATCATGGTTGCCAGTGCAGCAACTGCACCGGGTGTTTTGCCGGGAATCAGATACGCCTGAACAACGGCATCGGTAACTATTTCCTTGTTGTGGTACGAAGGCAGCAGGCTTCTTGATCTGAAGTCTTTTGTATAAAAGAGTTTCGCCATGAGCCGGTCGAACGGGAAAAAGAGATATTGCAGAAACGCCGGGGCGCCGCCATGGTAGAATCCGCCTTCAATGATGACCAGTTTGTCTATGAGTTCGGGCTTCTGCACCGAGGCATATGCAACGATAATCCCACCCATTGAGTGCCCGACCAGAGCTGCCGGTTGGAGATTAAGGGCCTGTATGAATCCGGTTACCAGCCGGGCTTGAGCCTCCATGGAGTAATCTCCGTCGGCCGGTTTGTCTGAGAAACCAAACCCCGGAAGATCCAGGGCATACATGGTATAGGTATCGGTGAGCAGCGGAATAAGGTCACGCCAGGTGAAAACGGAGCCCGCAAAGCCGTGCACCAGCACCAGGGGCGGGCCGCTGCCTTTTTTCAGGTAGTGGAGGTTGTAGTCCTGGACGGTGACAAAATTGCTGGACGGGCCGGTCAGTTTATCTACAGGGATTGTTTCATCCGGAAGATACGCGGTAGCAACAAGGCTGCCATACAGAAGGACGGTGATAAACAGGGCGTATCGAATTGTTTTCATGCAGTGGTACTCCTTCTTGTCGACGAATGACGGGAACGGTTAAAAGAACATGCGGTACTGCAGAACCCCTAAAAAATGCATTAACCAGGGCACCAGGAAACTACCTGATTTTTTGTAGCATGCCCCGAAAACAAGTCCCAGGCAGGTGAACAGACCGACAAAAACAAGCTTTGACGCACCGGGCTGGAGCCAGGTGGTCCATACGGTCAGGTAAAAAACACCATAGGCCAGGGCGGAAATGACAACCGGCAGCCAGAACCCTCTGAACGTTCGGGACAGGGTGGTAATGAGATAGGCCCTGAAAAAGAGCTCGGTTGCAAAGGCATGAAAGCAGGCCAGGACAATTGCCGAACCGTGCCGGGGATCAAATCCACCAGGGTTACCGTAGCCCATGAAAATACCTAAAACGACTGAAATGACTATCCATCGAAACGATATTTTCCAGCCGTACCCGGTCAACCCCTTTTTGCCCGTTGCCATGGGCAGTATCACCGCAAACAGCACCATCAGGCCACGCCGGACATACAGTAAAACGGAATCTGCGGCATGTTTGCTTTCGGCTTCGCCGAGGCCGCCGAGAATTCCGGCCGCAAATGCAATAACAAACAGCGTGACAAAGGCTGTCAGGGCAAGGACAAGATCCCTTTTCATAGTGAAATTCCTTAAGATTTAGGGTATTGTTACCATAGTATACATAACGGTGCCTAAAATCAATATCTTTCTAAAATGTATTGAAATTACTGCATGTTCCGATAGTATAGGTGTGGTGAAAAGCCGGAAGTAGTGTTTTTTCGTAAATATTCTGTAGGGGAAGGTGATGCCCATGACTGAGGAAAATGGTTTCGATGCCATGCAACCCATAGAAATTCCTATAGACGGTACCCTTGATTTGCATACCTTTCAGCCCGGCGAAGTAAAACAACTGGTGCCCGATTATTTACAGGAATGTCTTCACAAGGGCATATATCAGGTGCGTATTATCCACGGTAAAGGAACCGGCACCCTGCGCAGAACAGTCCATTCTGTATTGAAGCGGTTGCCTGTTGTGGCATCATTCAACCTTGCAGAGGCAGGTGGCGGGGGCTGGGGGGCCACAATTGTGTATCTGAAACGTGATAAAACAGGGTGATGCATTCATTTTTTTTAATACTTCTGCCGATACGGACTATGGCGTTGTTTCCATGAGTAAGGGAGGTCTATTATGGATGTACAAGCATCATCTATGAGTGTCAAAATGATGGCCAAGTCCATTTCGCAGGATACAATGGGCGCTGAGCTCATCAATAAAACCCTTAATAATCTGAATCAGAATAAAGGTGGCTCCGCTAATGCAGATATGGAGTTCCAAAAAGATGTCCTTTCCGCTGCCGCTACCGGCAAAGGAACCATAATAAACATAATTGCTTAATTTCCTTCCGGAAATAACGCCCTTGAAGCCCCTCTGTCGCCAGCTTATATGCAGAGGGGCTTTTTTTATTGAATATCGGCTGGTTATAGGCCCCAACCTATTAAAAGTCCGCGAAAAAATCCGTGATACCCTTGATAATATATTGAAAAGACATAGTTAATTATTTTTTATTTACCAAAGGTATTCTATCATATATACTGAATAGCTATTCAAGTCAGAATGTATACTGTAGATACGCTTTGATCGTACTTTTTAGATACGGGAATACAGACCTATGAAAAAGAAATTAACCTATAAGGACGCCGGTGTCGACATTGAGGCCGCCGATTCCTTTGTCGAATCGATCAAGTCAATTGTAAAACCCACGTTTCGCCACGAAGTGCTGAGCGGCATCGGCGGGTTCGGCAGCCTGTTTGCCCTGAATACCGACAAGTATAAAGATCCGGTTCTGGTTTCGTCCACGGACGGCATCGGCACAAAACTGCGGGTGGCCTTTATGATGGACAAGCATGATACCATCGGTATCGACCTGGTGGCAATGTGCGTGAACGATATTATCGTCCAGGGCGCCGAACCGCTGTTCATGCTCGACTATATTGCCACCGGCAAGCTTGAACCAAAGGTTATGGAAGATGTGGTGCGGGGCATTGCCGCCGGATGCAGGGAATCCGGGTGCGCCCTCGTAGGTGGTGAGACCGCCGAGATGCCGTCATTTTACGCGGACGGCGAATATGACGCCGCCGGCTTTGTTGTGGGCGTCGCGGACAAGGACAAGATCATCGACGGCACGTCCATCGCGGTGGGCGATAAGCTCATCGGTATCGCATCCAGCGGTATTCACAGCAACGGCCTGTCTCTGGCACGAAAAATAATTTTTGAAAAACTCGGCATGAAGCTTGATGAGTTCGTGTCCAACCTGGGATGTACCATCGGCGAGGAAATGCTGCGTCCGACACGTATTTATGTAAAAACAGTCCTCAATATCATGCGCGATTTTGCAATTCACGGCATTGCGCATATTACCGGCGGCGGGTTGATCGACAATATCGCCCGTATTCTGCCGGACGGCTGCCGGGCCGATGTCACCATGGGTACCTGGGAAGTACTCCCGATTTTCGACCTCATGAAAACCGGCGGCGGCATCGACGATCAGGAAATGCTGAGAACCTTCAACAACGGCATCGGCATGGTGCTGGTTGTATCACCGGGTGATGAGGAAGAAATCTTACTGCGGCTCAACGGTTTGCAGGAAAAGGCCTATTCAATAGGTGCTGTCGTCAGCGCCGGTAAATCTTCCAACAAGGTAACCTTTACCTATTCCTGATAACGACTGCGTTCTTCACAGGGTTTATCTGTTCTTGAAGAGAAAGTCTATTGCTTCCTGGATGGTTTCAACGCCGACAAGGGCAATAGAGGCCTCCTTGTCCATGTTTTTCAGGTTTTTCTTCGGTATCATGCATGTTGCAAAGCCAAGGCGGGCCGCCTCTTTTACCCGGGATGCAATCTGGTTTACCGCCCGGACCTCGCCGGTCAGTCCCACCTCACCGCATATTGCGATGTCTGCGGGAACCTGCTGCTCAAGTTTACTCGATACAACGGCAACCACAACGCCCAGATCGACACCAGGCTCGTTCAGCCGGATGCCGCCGGCAATGTTTAGAAAGATATCCTGATTGTACAGCTTGATGCCGAGCTTTTTTTCAAGCACGGCCACCAGCACCGAAGCCCTGTTGTAATCAAGGCCGATTGCGGTCCGGCGCGGCATGGTAAGCACAGTGGGCGCCGTTAACGCCTGGATTTCTACCAGGATAGGGCGGGTGCCTTCCATGCTGGATATGATCGCAGATCCGGGGGAGTGCTCCGGGCGCTCGGCGATGAACAGCTCCGAAGGGCTTTTTACTTCGGCAAGACCGTCTGAGCGCATTTCAAACACACCGATTTCATCGGTCGACCCGAAGCGGTTTTTAACCGCACGCAGTATGCGATACGAATGCCCCCGATCTCCCTCGAAGTAGAGCACCGTGTCGACCATATGCTCAAGTACCCGCGGGCCGGCTATTGCGCCCTCCTTGGTAACATGGCCGACCAGGAAGACTGCCGTATCGGTTTGTTTTGCCAGGTTGATGAGGGTGCCCGAGCTTTCCCTGATCTGGCTGACGCTGCCGGGAGCCGATTCGATGTCGCCGGTGTAGATTGTCTGTACCGAATCAATGGCCAGGATCGAGGGTTTCAGGTTTTTGATTTCTTCCCGAATACTTTCAAGGGATGTTTCAGCCAGCACCGACAGATTTTCCGTAATAGAACCCAACCGCTCGGCCCGCATTTTTATCTGCCGCAGCGATTCCTCACCGGTTACATACAGTACGGAATTATCCTGCCGGGCAAGCTTTGACAGCGCCTGAAGCATAAGAGTCGATTTCCCGATTCCGGGGTCACCCCCGATCAGGATGACCGCCCCGCGTACAAGGCCGCCGCCCAGAACCCGGTCGAATTCGGCAATGCCGGTCTCTATCCGGTCTTCGGAGTCGGAGCTGATGCTGCCGATGGACACCGGGCTGCTGTGTGATGTCTCTCTGCCGGGCGGAGAGTATTTTGCGGCTTTTGTCTGAATTTCTTCGTAATAGGTGTTCCACTGGTCGCAGTCCGGGCATTTGCCCAGCCATTTGGGCGACTGGTGACCGCAAAACGAACAGGTATATACTGTTTTTACTTTGGCCATTGTATTGTTTTCGGTTTCATAATGAGACTGCCGGAAAATGCCCATCTGCTGCGTTATGCGGATTGCTCGTCGCTGCGACGTATAACCACATACGCCTCACTCCTCGCAACACAACATGCCTTGTATCTAGGAGGCTGTCGGAGAACGTCCATCTCCTGCGTTGCGCTCACCTTTTTCACTGCGACGTACAGACAAGTACGCCTCATTCCAAAGGATATCGCGCGCCTTGTGTCTGAACATTCTCCAACAGCCCCCATTGAGTAGGTTTTCCGACAAACACCTAGGCATTTTTCAACAGTCTGCAACGTACTAAGTGATTATATTGAAGAGCTTTCCAAAGGTAAGCATTGTAGCAAGTGCAGGAATTCTGTCAATACCGAAGGCTCTTAGGCAGGTGATGCCCACACGTCTGGATCGAATCCTTCAGTGTGCGGGAATAATACGTGTAAATGACTTTAAAAACATCGTTTTCCAGCTTTTCTGCAGGCGGGTCACGAGGGCAGCTCAGATCATCTTTTATGTTGACATTCCAGAGTATAATTGTTTATAGTAAAAATTTATATTTACTTAGAATATTTAATGTATTTTCCGGGCACCCAGCACCGATGAAAATACAAAAACAATCTGGATGTAGGAAGGAATACTACCATGAAAAAGAATGACTCCAAGCAGATCAGAAACATTGCCATTGTCGGGCATGGAAAATCGGGAAAGACTTCACTGTCGGAGGCTATCCTTTTTAATGGAAAATCTACAGATAGATTATGCAAGGTTGATAACGGCGAATCCGTACTCGATTCAGAGCAGGAAGAAAAAGACCGCAAGATTTCAATCATGAGCGGTTTTCATCATGCATCCTGGAAAAAGATGCATATCAATGTAATCGATACCCCCGGGGATTCGAATTTTGTTGCCGACACCTATAACAGTCTCCAGGTTGTAGACGCCGCGGTGCTGGTCATTGATGCCTCTTCCGGTGTGCAGGTCATTACTGAAAAGGTCTGGCAGTGTTTAAAGGAAAACAACATACCTACCTTGATTTTCATCAATAAGCTCGACCGCGAAAATACAGACTTCTACACTATTCTTGACAGTATCAAGAGCACCTTGAAAATCAACCCCACGACCCTGACTCTTCCGATCGGCAGTGCCGAAAACTTTAAAGGGTTTGTCGACCTGGTGCAGATGAAGGGCTATGAATGTGCCCAGGATGAATCAGGCAAAGCATCAGAATGCGATATTCCCGGTGATGTTAAAGATCAGGCTGAGGAAATACGCCAGGAGTTCGTGGAAAACATTGCCGAATCGAGCGAAGAGCTGATGGAGAAATACCTTGAGGAGGAGACCCTGAGCAGCGAAGAGATCGCCGGTGCGCTGGCAGGTGGTATCAAGGACGGCAGCCTGACCTGTGTGATGTGCGGTGCCGGCGTTAAAAATATGGGTGTACAGCAATTGATGGACTTTGTTGTGAACTATTTCCCTTCACCGCTTGAGCGTCCTGCAGTTGAAGTGCTTGACGCAAAATCAGGTGAGCCCAAAACGATTGAGATCAGTGAAGACGGCCCGCTCTGCGCCTATGTCTTCAAAACAATTGCCGATCCCTATGCCGGAAAGCTGACCATCTTCCGGGTTTTTTCAGGGTCAATGAATTCCGATGCTACTTTGTATAACGCAACAAAATCGGCCAAGGAAAAATACGGTCAGATTCTCCAGATCGAAGGTAAAGGCCAAAATGGTATTGATGCCGCTGTTGCCGGCGATATTGTTGCTGTGGCAAAGCTGAAGGAAACAACAACCGGAGATTCTTTTTGTGATGCAGATAATGCCGTAACATTTAAGGCGATTGAGCATCAAAAGCCGGTTACCTCATACGCGGTTTTTGCAAAGAGCCGTGGAGATGAAGACAAAATGGCAAGCTCTTTTGCCCGCTTGATGGAAGAAGATCCGACCCTTATCCTGAAACGAAATGATGAAACCAAGGAATTTGTGCTTTCCGGTGTCGGACAGGTTCACCTTGATGTTGCGGTTGCGCGTTTGAAAAGGAAGTTCGGTGTTGATATTGAGATGAAGCTTCCCAAGATCGCCTATCGTGAAACCATTAAAGGCACAACAAAGATACAGGGTAAACATAAGAAACAGACCGGCGGCCGTGGCCAGTTTGCCGATACCTGGATTGAAATTGCTCCGCAGCCCAGTGGTGCGGGATTTGAATTTGTCGATAAAATCGTCGGTGGCGCCATTCCTAAAAACTACATCCCGGCCGTTGAAAAGGGTATTGTCAACCAGATGAAGGAAGGTATTGTTGCCGGATATCCCATTGTCGACGTAAAGGTCACTCTGTATGACGGTGGATACCATGATGTCGACTCCTCCGATATGGCGTTCCAGATTGCGGGCTCCAAAGGTTTCAAGACAGGTTTTGTGCAGTGTAGCCCGATTCTGCTTGAGCCCATCATGAACGTGGAAGTTACCGTGCCGGATGATATGACCGGTGATGTTATGGGCGACATGAACAGTCGGCGGGGAAGGGTGCTGGGTATGGACCAGGCTGTGGGTGGTCAGGTAGTCAAAGCGCTTGTGCCGTTGGCGGAAATGCTGAGTTATTCGGCTGAACTGACTTCCATGACAAGCGGCCGTGGTATGTTTACCATGGAGTTTGATCACTACGAAGAAATGCCGCACCAGATTGCCGAAAAAGTAATCGCCGAATCGAAGACCGACGAAGAATAGTCTGTGATTCTAAAAGCCTGCCGGTTGTGATGTGAGTATCGACAGGCTTTTTCTCCTTTAAGATATAGTTCTTGCAATGCGGGGTGCTCGTATGGACGATAACGAACTCATAAAAGAACCTGCTGATGAGCCTGACGGCAAGCCTGATGAGCCTCAGATCGAATCACTCTATAACAAGATTCTGAACATGGGTGTCAGCGAGAAAATACAGCTCGCCTCAAGGGGAAATAAGGAAGCACGCAATCTTCTCATTAAGGATGCAAACCGAACGGTGGTTCAGGCGGTTATGGGCAGCCCCAAGCTGACCGATGATGAAGTGGTCAACTTTGCGGGGAACAAGAACCTCTCAAAGGAAGTGCCCCGCATTATTTCCGAAAAAAAAGAATATCTGAAAATTTACCAGGTAAAAGTCGCCCTGGTGAACAATCCCAAGACACCGGTCCCCACGGCTCTCCGTCTTTTGACGCTTCTGAGGGACAACGACTTGAAAAACGTTGCCAAAAGCAAAAGTATCCCGTCCGTCATCGCGGCAACAGCCCGTAAAAACCTCAATAAGCGCGGAAAAGCGTAAACACAAGGTGCAGATTCTATGAAAGCCGCAGTATTGACAATCAGCGATAAGGGATCACGGGGTGAGCGGGTGGATACCAGCGGACCTGCCGTTACCGAACTGCTTGCCGGAATTGATGTATCGGTTGAGCAGTATGAGATTATTCCCGATGAACGCGACGACATTAAAGCAAAGCTCAAACACTGCTGTGATACGCTGAACCTTGATATTGTTGTAACCACCGGCGGCACCGGTGTTGCCCCGCGAGACATTACCCCTGATGTTACCCGGGAAGTGATTGATAAGGAGATTCCCGGCATGGCTGAAGCCATGCGCCTTGAAAGTCTGAAAAAAACCCCCCATGCCGTTATATCAAGGGCCATTGCCGGTATTCGTGGGCGCACCCTCATTGTGAATCTGCCGGGCAGCCCCAAAGCCGCCACCGAAAACCTCCAGGCAATCCTTGCCGCCATTCCCCATGCTGTTTCAAAGATCCAGGGTGACCCTTCTGATTGTGCCTCTTAGCTCGTCTCAAACCAAGCAAAGCATTCCTTGCTTGATTTAGGACTAGTCACTTAACGAAAAGTGCTTTTTAAATTTTGACCGAAAACTGTGTGGTAACCAAATAGCTTTTATCGATTTGGTTATAATATATTTATAAGACGCTACGCGCCTTCTCCTACTTTTCTTTGCTCGCTCCAAAGAAAAGTAGGCAAAAGAAAAGGCGC
>JANQGV010000172.1 GCA_028282925.1 Thermodesulfobacteriota bacterium | reverse complement strand
ACTCTGCATACTAATATATCGTAAACTCTCCATCGTAATCATCAATCGTTACATCGTACGTACCACTTGTAGCCCCCCATTTTACCAGAATTAGAACTTTTAATGTATCACCGGCAACAACATTTTTGTAGAGCACGATTATGTCGTCGGTGCCGAAATCAACTAAACTGTTATTTGAAAATGCACTGTGCTCATCACCGGTAATAGTAACTGTACGCAGCCTTGGTAGAAAAATACCGGCATTAACACTATCAGGTAAGATTGATTCAAGTGAATGCCTGACACAGCCACAATCGTCATCACTATCAATCAACCCGTCGCAGTCATTGTCCAGGCCGTCATCCATTATCTCAACTGCGCCTGGATATGTTGATGCATGTGTGTCATCGCAATCGAGAGGGCCACAGTCTTCATCCCCAACGGGAATAGAGTATCCGTCTCCGTCGGCATCAAGACATGTGGTGTCGCGTGTATACGGCTTTAATAAAATATATCCGCATTGACGGTTGTCTATGCTGATATCGCAAAACTGTTCTTCGCTGATTGTATCGACGGAGATTATTAGTTTTAGTGTGTGCCAGTCGACAACTGAAACATGATGAACTGTGATTTCCGGTGCTGAAAATTCAACGTCTGGCATTGGATCATATGAGAAAAATGCGCCCTTGCTCTGAATCTCAATTTCCAGTGATTTATCATGGGAATACAAGTAGAATGGTTCCATACTGCAACCTGGGTTATACTCGCAACAATCACACTGAATAATAGTAGCTACCCGAATTTGTGGTTCAGAGGCGATGCCGTATATGTTTTTAGCTGTAATAATGGCTGTGTACGTTCCAACACCTAAGGCCGGGTCGGCTTGAACCTTTACTATTGCCTCTTTTGTATCTTCAGTCGTAAGGGGTACAATTTCTAGAGTATTTGTAACGTTATTGCCTTGTGAATCTATCAGGGTAATCTCAGTTGCCCTGGCATCAACCCCGGCAACAGCAGATATTTCAATTGCAAATCCGCAATTCAATACATGGAATTCGTCGGCGACAACCGGTGGTTCGAAGCGCGGGTCGCCTGCGAAACAACAGATAGTGTTTAAACTGATAATTATTGGAGCAGTAAGGATAAATAGCGGGTTCTTCATATGCCCCTCTCCGTGAGGTCTGGTAATGTGTGTTTGTTATTATAAACACACAATTAAATGATTTGTTTCAGTTAAATCAGAATGTAGATACAAACTAGTTAATGGTTATTTCCCCGCGCCCGCAGTCGCCGATTGTTACATCGTATGTTCCGGCTGCAGCGCCGCCCTCTACAAAAACAAGAGCGATGATGCTGTTTTGAACAGTTTTAGACTGATATATAATTTTGATCTCATCGCCATAAAAACTGATCAGGCTGTCTTTTGAAAGTGGGCAGGTAGTATCAGCACTAAAGTTGACAACGTACAATCGGGGTAAAAAGATACCGGCGTTAATGTCGCCGGGGATGATGGTTAGGTTGTCTTTCTCCTCTGGTTCCTCACTAATACATTCCGGTTCATCGGTACAGTTACCATCGTCACAGTCAACGGCACCGTCGCAGTCATTGTCAAGGCCGTCGTTGCAAACTTCGGTATCTCCGGGAGACATTAAGGAATTCTTATCATTGCAGTCCACAATACCGCAGGTAGCATTATCATGCAGAGGGATGTAATATCCATCGCGGTCGTAGTCGAAGCAATCAGTTCTTTTGAAAGGGATCAGCGTTATATATTCGGCATTACAGTGTTCGCCATTTATTGAAATATTACATTTTTTTTCTTCCAGTGGCGTGTCGATGGATATTCCCAATTTCATTGTGTGCCAGTCAATAGCAGAGAAATCATCAATGGTAATTTCCGGGCATGTGAAGGTAACCCATGGGTCGAAATCATCTGAGAAAAAAGCGCACTCCCATTCTATTTCCACACTTTTGTCATCGATGTACAGGCGCCTCGGCTCAATATTGCAGGTGGTAGTCCATCTGCAGCCCCAATGGCAAATAACAGTGACTACCCTAACCTGCGGTTCCGTCGCGATACCGTATATATTTTTGGCAGTAACAATAACTGTATATCTTCCAGATGCTAAATCAGGGTCGGCTTCAACATGAATTAATGCCTTTTTTTTATTGTTAAAGGTATAGGTGTTTATTTCAAGTGTGTCTGTAAGATCGTTACCTCCTGAAGTTATGACGGTAACCTCGGTTGCGGCAGCATCAACCCCGACGTCAGAGCGTATTTCAAAAGAGAAACCGCACTCATCACTGTTGATTTCTTCGGCAACAATCGGCGGTTCGAAGCGCGGGTCGCCTGCGAAACAACAGATAGTGTTTAAACTGATAATTATTGCAGCGGTAAGGATAAACAGCGGGTTCTTCATATGCCCCTCCCCGTGAGGTTTGGTAATGTGCTTTTGTAATTACTAAACACGCGGTGCGGGGAATGGTTTCAAAAAAATGTGGGTTTTTAGGGAAAAGGTGGATGTAGAACGCAGGGGTGTATCAGAAGATAGTGCATCTGGATCCTGCGAACAAGAGGCTGTGTCACAATTCATTTTTGCCGGTTTAGGAACCGTTTTTTCTAACCATGCGATCATTTAAAATTTAAAATAATCGCTTATGGGGCAAATATGCAAGCCTTCATTTTCACGTTTTTAATTACGACACAGCCTCCAAGTCGCAGGATGACAACTCTTTTTTTTGCAGGCTGTGGCGGATAGTTATGTTTCTGGTGAAAGCGGCAGTTTGGAGTATCTTATTCCGTTTCTTCGGCGGTGTCTGCTGTTTCCTCCTCCTCATCGTCGAGTTCTTCTTCCAGCTCTTTCTTTTTGCCGAAGATTTTAGCAATGATGATGCTGATTTCATAGAGGATGATAAGAGGCAGGGCCATGAGCACCTGGCTGACGATATCGGGCGGGGTGAGAAATGCCGCTACGATGAAGACGCCCACAACAACGAGCTTGCGGTTGGAGCGCAGTTGTTTGTCGTTTACAATGCCCAGCTTGGAGAGAAACAGGATGAAGATGGGCATTTCAAAAACCAAACCGAAGGCCAGCAGGAACTTGCAACTGAAGCTGAGATATTCCCGGAGGGAGGGCAGCATGCGGATGGTTTCGGTGTTGTAGCCCAGGAAGAACTTGAATGCTATGGGGAACACCACAAAATAGCCGAACAGGACGCCGGTAATAAAAAAGATTGTGGACAGGACGACAAAGGGGATCATGTAGCGTTTTTCGTTGGCATACAGCCCCGGGGCCACAAAACACCACACCTGGTGCAGAATGACGGGTGCGGCCAGGAAAATGCCGGCAAAAAAGGCCAGCTTCAGGTAGGTGAAGAAGCCTTCGGTCAGGCTGGTGAAAATAAAGGTGTTGTCTTCCGGCATGATATCGCTCAGGGGCTTTGAGAGAATGGCGAACAACTGCTCGGAAAAAAAGTAGGACACGACAAAGCCGACACCTATGGCTATGAGGCAGGTGATCAGACGTTTGCGAAGCTCATCGAGATGTGTGGTTATGGGAAGCTTTTCGTCGGACATTTATTTTTCAGCGTTGCTTTCGTCGGTTGTTTGTTCCGTGGTTTCTGATTCCGGCGCTGCTTCGGGCCTGGGTTCCGGTCTGTGGGGCGGCTTGTGGGCGGTTTTTATGTTGGTCCTGGGGTCGATGTCCATTGCTTCCAGGTTGAAGTTGTCCTTGATATCGTCGGTGGCACGTCTGAACTCGCGCATGGCACGGCCCAGCCCCCGGGCAATGTCGGGCAGCTTTTTGGGGCCGATGACAACCAGGGCCACAACAAGTATTACGATGAGTTCAGGCATTCCCAGACCAAACATGGCAGACTCCGAAACGGAGCAGGCTTCAGGGCCGCTCCATTAGTGCTGAGTTATTGATTCACTCTGAATGTATATATCGCTGTGTATACTCCGGAAGTGGATTTGACATAATTTAATAATTTGTATAATCTTTTCGGTGCAATGTCAACTGTATCCTTTTTATAACCGTCGTACAGGTGAGGGAACTCATGGGGAAAACAATCGTTATCAGGGACAACCGCTATATAGATCATAAAACCACTCCGGGGCACCCCGAGTGCCCGGAGCGGCTGGAAGCCATATATGCCATGCTGGACGGGGCCGATATGCAGGGTACGGTGGAGTCGGTTGAACCCCGCCCGGCCACCAAAGAAGAGCTGGCCTATAACCACGCGGAATATTACGTTGAAGAGATAGCAAAAACGGCCGGAAACGGTGTTACCTACCTGGACCCCGACACCAGCACCTCGGACGGCTCGTGGGAGGCAGCATCCCTGGCCGCCGGCGGGTTACTGCTGGGGCTGGATATGACCCTTGACGGCAGGGCCGACAACGGCTTTGCCCTGGTGCGCCCCCCCGGACACCACGCGGAATCGGCCCGGGCCATGGGGTTTTGCCTGTTCAACAATGTGGCTGTGGGTGCTTACCACCTGCTGAAAAAGCACAATATGAAAAGGATTCTCATTATAGACTGGGACATTCACCACGGCAACGGCACCCAGGATTCGTTTTACGGCATGCCCGAGGTGCTGTATTTTTCGTCGCACCAGTACCCGTACTATCCGGGATCGGGAGCTTTTGAAGAGACGGGCAGGGGCGATGGAACCGGCTATACCGTTAATGTGCCTCTGTCCGGAGGCCAGAGCGACCGGGACTACCTGCAACTGTACCAGGCCGTACTTGAGCCCATTGTTGCGCAGTACAAGCCCGAGTATATCCTGGTTTCGGCAGGCTATGATATTTACCACCGCGACCCGCTGGGCACCATGGATGTGACGCCCGAAGGGTTTGCCATGCTGACGCGCTTCCTGAAGAACCTCGCCGCAACGCACTGTAACGGCAATATATTTTTGGGACTTGAAGGAGGGTATAACATTGCCGGTATTGCCGAATCGGTTAAGCACACCCTGCTGGCCCTGGCAGAAGAAAACTCCACCGTTGAGCCGCTTGACATGAGTGCCGTGGACCCGAGGCTGAAGGGGGTTATCGAAAAAGTCAAGTCGGTCCATGGGGGTCAGTGGACTTTAGGATAGGAGCGTGCCGGAGAATGCCCATCTACGGCGTTGCGCTTACTCTCTATCGCTGCGACGTACTGTTAGTCCCAAACCAAACGAAGAATTCTACTGCGACTGGCGAAATACCCGCATCTCCAGCCTGTACTCCCTCCAGCTTCATCAACGTACTGTTGAGTACGATTCTTCGGCTTCCGGTGTGTGCAGCCTGTATCTCCAGGCATTTCGTCAGCCTCGCTACGAATCCTCGCTCGATTTGAGACTATCGCGCCTCATTTCTCAGGTTTCGTGTGCCTTGTATCTGAATATTTTCCACCAGCCTCTGGGTGTGTGCTTTAAAAGCTCCCAATTCTGAAGAAACAAACACCAGGGTGGATTCTTTTTATCTGAGAATTATTGCAACAGGATGTGTATTTATTTTTAACACTTAAGGCCGGGGATCCGGTTGCCCGGGGATTGCCTCAGGAATTCCGGCGGGATAGGGCTTTCGGCAGGTTTTTTTCGGGAAATGACGGGAAAAGTAAAAGTAAAACATTTGACAATTCACTTGACTTTAATTTGATAAGTCTATAGATTAGCTGCTAAATTACTAAGAAACCTCATTGACAGCAGACAATTTCTGAAAAGCAGGGCCGCAACTGTGAGCAGTTTTGAGAAATTATCAGAAAAAATACATACCGTCCTGGAAAAGTATACCGAGGCAAAGCAGGAAAAAGAGCGTATCGAAGCCCAGATGGTAAAAAAAGAGCGGGAAGTACAGGAAGTGAAGAAACGGCTGGAACGGGCTTTGAAGGAGCGGGACATGGTGCGCATCAAACTGGACGGAATTATTGAAAAAATTGATGGTTTAGATATAGTTTAGGTGGTATATACGGGAATGAACGACGCATTCAAGGTCAATGTGCTGGGTCAGACCTTTTATTTAAAGGGTGAACATGACCAGGCCTATATAGAACGGGTAGAAAAATACCTGAATGACAAGATTGAAGAGGTGCGATCAGCCGGGGGTACGGTTGATTCCTATAATCTCATGATTCTTGTGGCTTTGAACCTGGTGGACGATTGCCTGAAAAAGGAAGATGAAGCCGCCGAGGTCAAGCGGGTACTGGATGAGAAGTCCGACCAATTGATAAATCTTATTGATTCGCATATGTAAATTGTTGTATAATTTTATATATTAAATACAATACCTAGAATAGTTTTGGAGGGTGTGAAGAAAAAAGGGGCTACAGATAGTAAAACAGCCCTGAAACTTAACACGCGGACAGGGTGTTAACATACAGTTAATGTATGATTTT
Source organism: Thermodesulfobacteriota bacterium (assembly GCA_028282925.1). GTDB lineage: Bacteria > Desulfobacterota > WTBG01 > CAIYCZ01 > CAIRTM01 > JANQGV01. The sequence goes on along the minus strand of JANQGV010000172.1, from coordinate 3,049 downwards.
TGAAGGATAGATTACATTCCAGCTTACTTTTTATACAAAGCGAAGTGCTGTTTGAAACGCAATAAAACAGTTATCATGTACTTTATAAGCAGTTAACGGAACAATTTATTTATATATGAACAGATCAACCGAACACAGGCACAACCGAATATATAAATTTATTGTTTATGAACAGGTAACATATTTTTGTTTCATGGAATAAGAGTATTTCCTTCCATTATCCTTCATACATAGCTGCATAACTCACCTCTGCACCGCGGACATAAGTACGTTTTGATACAGCGGTACCTAATTAACCAGTACACGTGCGCTTCAGCAGTATGCAGGTGTAATCCACGCCGGGTTTGTCGGCTACGAGCATCGCGGGTGGATAACCCATATAACCAGACTTAATAGGAGGAGAAACAATTGGATCCTATATTATTTTTAAGCATAACAGTCCCACTCTGTGCTGTTTCGATCATGGCAGGTTTTGTGCTGCGGAAGAAAATTGTTGAGAGTAAGATTTCTTCGGCAGAGGACGCTACGAAAAAGATACTGGAAGAGGCCCAAAAAGAAGCCGGGAACCTGAAGAAAGAGGCCAAGCTCCAGGCCAAAGAGGAACTCTATAAGACAAAAGCCGAATTTGAGAAGGAATCGCGCAACAAGCGGTACGAGTTGCAGAAAATGGAGAAACGGCTGACCCAGAAAGAAGAAAACCTGGAAAAGAAGGTGAACCTCATCGACCAGAAGGAGATCGTGGTTGCCAAGCGGGAAAAATCCATTTCCCACCAGGAGAAGAACGTCAAAAATCTTGAAAACAAGTATCAGGCGGCCCTGGACGAGCAGAAGCAACTGCTTGAAAAGATTTCCGGCATGACCTCCGAGGATGCCAAAAAATTGCTGATGCAGAACATGGAAAACGAGGCCAAGCACGAGGCGGCCCGTACCATCCGCAGGATCGAGGAAGAGGCCAAGGAAAATTCCGATAAAATTGCACGCAATATCATAGCGTGTGCCATTCAGCGCTACAGCGCCGACTATGTGGCCGAAAAAACGGTGTCGGTGGTGAATCTGCCCAATGATGAGATGAAGGGACGCATTATCGGCCGCGAGGGTCGCAACATCCGGACCATCGAGCAGATAACCGGTGTGGACCTGATCATCGACGACACCCCGGAAACCATCCTGATTTCATCTTTCGATCCGATCCGGCGCGAAATCGCACGTATTGCCCTTGAACGGCTCATCACCGACGGTCGGATTCATCCCTCGCGTATAGAGGAGATCGCCGAGAAGGTCCGGCAGGAGATGGATGTTACGCTGCGTGAAGCCGGTGAGCAGGCCACCTTTGATGTGGGTATCCAGAAGATCAATCCGGAACTTGTCAGGATGCTGGGCCGTTTGAAATACCGCACCAGCTACGACCAGAACGTTCTGCAGCACTCCCTGGAGGTGTCCTACCTGTGCGGTATGATGGCATCCGAGCTGGGCCTGAACGTCAAGGCCGCCAAGCGGGCCGGTCTGCTGCACGACATCGGCAAGGCCATTGACCATGAAGTGGAAGGCTCCCATGCGGTTATCGGGGCCGACATCGCCAAGAAGTACGGCGAAACCGAAGAGATTGTACACGCCATTGCCGCGCACCATGACGACGTGAAACCCCAGACGGTGCTGGCGGTGCTGGTGCAGGCATCCGATGCCCTGTCGGCGGCCCGTCCCGGTGCACGGCGGGAAATGCTGGTGACCTACGTGAAGCACCTGAAAGACCTGGAAGACATTGCCAACTCCTTTCAGGGGGTCAGCAAATCCTATGCGGTGCAGGCCGGGCGCGAGATCAGGGTCATGGTGGAAAACAAGGATGTATCCGATGATGGTTCAGTGGTGCTCTCAAAGGATGTCGCCAAGAAGATCGAAGAGTCTCTGACCTATCCGGGCCAGATTAAAGTGACGGTTATTCGCGAAACGCGCGCTATTGAATATGCCAAGTAAGGCGGCGCGTGCCTGGAGTGATTCCCTGCGGCGGGCCGGGTTTGCGAGATACATGAAAGGGGAGTGCGGGAGCACCTGAGTATGACGACCATGTATGATTCATCACCCCGCTGTTTTCCGGTCCCGGGCGTTCTGCCATGAAGATACTGTTTATCGGCGATATTGTGGGAGATGCCGGCATCAAGGCAGTGAAGGTGCTGCTGCCGGAGTTGCTGGTCGAATACGAGCCCGACTGCGTTATCGCCAATGCCGAGAATGCCTCGGGCGGTTTCGGGCTGAACAAGCAGACGGCCAAAAAACTGTTCGAGTACGGCATCGGAGTTCTGACGTCCGGGAATCATATCTGGGACAAAAAAAATATTTTTTCGTTCATGGACGACGAGCCCCGGCTGTTGCGCCCGGCAAATTATCCCCCGGGCGTTCCGGGGCGGGGACGCGTTGTGTTGCCCGTTGGCGGGCAGCACAGGCTGGGTATACTCAATCTTTCCGGGCGGGTCTTTATGGAACCCCTGGACTGCCCGTTCAGAGCCGCAGAGAGCGAAATAGCGGCCCTTGAAGAGGACACCCGCTGCATACTGGTTGATATCCATGCCGAGGCCACCTCTGAGAAACAAGCCCTGGGGTGGATGCTCGACGGCCGGGTAAGCGCCGTGTGCGGAACCCACACCCATGTGCAGACCGCCGACGAGACGATACTGCCCGGCGGAACGGCCTATATTACCGATGTGGGTATGTCGGGGGCGTTTGCATCGGTGATCGGCGTGGAGAGGGACATCGCCATAAAGCGTTTCCAGACCCAGTTGCCCATCAGCTTCAAGACCGCTGAAAAGGACATACGCCTGAACGGTTTTCTGGTGGAAATCGACCCGGACACGGGCAAGGCCCTGCGTTGCGAGCGTATACAGCGCAGGCGCTGATACATGAGATAGTGATTGTGCACCATGCACAGAGACCGTAACTAATACAGGAATAGTGGTTGTAGCTATGAAACGATCAACATACGATGTGTTACAGGAAAGAGGGTTTGTTGAGCAGGTAACCGATGAGCAGGGCATAAAAGAGGCCCTGGAAGGGCAGG
>JANQGV010000052.1 GCA_028282925.1 Thermodesulfobacteriota bacterium | reverse complement strand
GTGCTCTTCATGCAGGTGTAACAGTGCGTACTAAGACAACCTGCGTTGGTGTAGAGGAAACTATAGACGGGGTAAGGGTACAACTTCGCCATGATGGTGAAGACGCATGGGTGCAGGGAAAGTATCTTCTTGCCTGCGATGGTATCGATTCAAGAATAGTACGATTTCTGGGGTTGAACGCCGGCAGGAAGAAGATTCTCCAGACCCAGATTCTGCATTACTATTTTGCCGGGGTGCAATGTCCGTATCCTGATGCATGGGTGCAGTTTATGGGCAACGGCTTTAACGGTGTCTCAGGCTCCATGCTGCACAAGCCCGATTCAGAGGGCTGTACGGATATCTATGAATTCGGCGTAATACCGCCTGAAAACAAGGATTTAGGTGTTTCAGAGACCATGAAGCTCCTTACCAGTCATCCCATGATGAAGGAATGGCTGGCAAACGCTACCCTCATAAAAAAAATGGGATGCAAGTGGACCCTTTGGACTCCCATAGCAGAACCGGCCCGTCATAGAATATGTATTGTGGGCGATGCAGCATCGTTTCAGGAGGTTGAAAACCAGGGGGCTGTGATGTGCGGATACAAGGCTGCAAAAGCCGTTGCATTGACGGAGCAGGGCGGGGACGGTTCGGCCCTGTACAATACATTCTGGAAACGCAGCTTTGAATTCAACGATCCCGATATGCTCAAAACAACCTGGAAAGGGTTTCTGTTCCGGTACCTTGGAAAAGAAAACATTGATTACCTGATCAGTCTCGCCAATGGTAAAATGCTCGACGGCTATGTGAACCATTTTACCTGTACGGATGTGATCTGGGATTTCTACAAAACCCAGATGGGTAGAATAGAGCAGGAGCGGCCCGAACTGGCTGAAAAGATACGGGAGTTTGAAAAGAACGGTCTTGAAGGCCGAAGTCTTTCTTTTTAGTCCTGTGTAAGGATATCGCATCCTGATTATTTTTTTGACCGATATGTCAATAACTGCACAGCCGAACATGAACACCACTCTCTCTCTGCTTGTAAAGGAGACGGCAAAAGCATCTCTTTCTTCATGCATTCTTGCAGCGCTCCTGTTTGTTTCCGCCGGGCGAATTGACTGGGGTATGGCCTGGGTATACATCGGCATGTATTCCATCGGCACAATTATTACAGGCGTTGTTCTGCGCAACAGTACCGACCTTCACGCTGAGCGAATGCATATAAAGAAGGATGCAAAAAAGTGGGATAAGTTGCTCGGGCCTGTAATGGCCGGTATCGGCCCCATGGCAACACTTGTTGTTGCCGGGCTTGATGTGCGTTTGGGCTGGTCACCGAGTATTATCGTATCCCTTCAGTTCTGTGCTGTTGCAATGGCATTCTTCGGCAATTTCCTGTATTTCTGGGCCTTGACGACAAATCCGTACTTTTCCGCAGTTGCCCGAATTCAACATGAACGTGGTCACAGTGTTGTTTCAAGTGGCCCGTATGCCTGTGTACGGCATCCCGGCTATAGCGGCATTATTCTTTTTGCTTTAGCTACGCCGATAATGCTTGGTTCCGTGTGGGCCTTTATACCGGTTGCCGTTACCCTCGGCAGCGGAATTATACGAACCGCTCTTGAAGACGCCATGTTGCAGGATGAGTTGGGTGGTTACGCAGAGTATTCAGACATCGTTCGATTTAGACTGTTCCCTGGGGTATGGTAAGTCCGGGCAATAGTAAACACTTCCCTGATTTTTATCCTTTGAGACTATTCCGACCTTTGATATCATTTGACCTCGTTATTTTAACGTGAAACGCCGGGTTATTCATGGTAAAAGCATTGTTGGAATGCTGTATAGTGCTACTTGCGATTATCATGATAACGAGTGTTGCCGTAGTGTTTACAGGAAATGAAATGAAAAGCATAGACTATATCGATCGCAAAACCGGTGAAATAAAACAGGAAATGGTTCCGGGTGAAAACTGGTTGCAATGGCTGTATCACAATCCTTTTGGCAAACTGGCCTTGCACAGTGTTGTCAAAAGGAAGTTTGTGTCCTGCTGGTATGGGGGGCAAATGGATGCACCGGCTTCAAAATCGAAGATTGCGGATTTTGTTGAAAGTCTGCAGATTGATATGAGGGAGGCTGTACGTCCAATTAATGAATATGAAACATTCAACGATTTTTTTATCCGCACCTTGAAACCCGAAGCGCGGCCCATCGACACCGATCCCGGCGTCATTGTATCACCTGCCGACGGTAAAGTGCTGGCCTTTGATGAAATTAAGGTGATGGATACTTTTTTTGCAAAGGGGCAGGAGTTTTCACTGGATGACTTTTTGCAGGATAAAGCCTTGAGCGATACATACGCCGACGGAACCCTGCTGATAATCCGCCTTGCCCCGGCTGATTATCATCGGTTTCATTTCCCGGCAGACGGTCGTATTTCCAAATCCACCCTTATTAATGGATACCTTTATTCCGTATCACCCTATGCCGTTAAAAACATGATGAAGGTATACTGGGAGAATAAACGTGAGTACAGTGTGCTGAGTACCGAGCACTCCGGTGATATCTTGCTGTGTGAAGTCGGCGCAACCATGGTCGGTTCAATTGTTCAGCAGTATACTCCCGGTACGAATGTGAAAAAGGGGCAGGAGAAGGGCTGGTTCAAATTCGGCGGCTCCACAATTATTGTCCTATTGGAAAAAGGAATAGCCCAGGTAGACAGTGATATCCTCCAGAATACCAAAAACGGCTATGAGACCAGCATCAAAATGGGTGAACGTCTGGCAACGGTTCTCAAATAACTCATATTGCTCTTGGTGCTGGATAGGGCAGACAGGGGTCGGTGCTATATATCAAGTTTTTTCAATTGATTGTAACAAAAACATTTTTAATAATGCTTCGAAAATTATGCTATAATAATATATTATATCGAAATTTAAGAAAACTGAATATCGACAAAAAAAGAAATTGACATTTTTTACCGTTATTCAGTATAATTTGTAGTAACTTCAAGAGGGGCGTCCAAAAATGATGTATTATTACCTGCTTAATGTATTCAAACCACAGCTCATGAGAACAAGAGGAAATCAGGAAGCGTAGCATAATAATGAGTAGACCTGTTTTTCGCACAGGTGTAGTGCGTTAAAATCGCTGATAGTGGTGTCCTATCACGTTTATGGGGCTTGTGCGGATATACGCCCTTGTTCTCAGGAGAAGATAACAGGATTTAGAAGCAGGCAGCATACAAATGAAACCCAACCGTGATACCGAACGTGCCGCCCCTCTATGAGTATTTCAGGCTGAGAAATGCAGGATAAGAACAAGTATAATATCAGGACTTTTGAGTCTTGCCTTTGGTTACTACTCGTGCAGGGTTTTTGCCTTGCTACGTCCTGTCCTTAACTTTAACGAAAGGATGAAAAGATGAATCCACTTAATCAGACAACCAATATCCATGAATATCAGTACCAGACCAGCGGGAAAAAACCACAAAGTCTTTACCCCCATGAAGCACTGATTCGTTTTCTTGCATGCAAATATTTAAAAATACCACGACTGGATAGACAGGCGATTTGTATTTTGGAAGTTGGCTGTGGTTCTGGTGCAAATCTTTGGATGTTGGCTAAAGAGGGATTTGATGCTTATGGGATTGACAACAGCACAGCGATTTTAGAGTCGGCACGGCGGCATCTGAATGAGAAATGGGGTGTTGAGGCTGATCTGCGCAATGGTTCGTTCAGCCACCTGCCGTATGATGATGAATACTTCGATGCAGTTGTAGATGTTGCTTGTCTTCAGCAAAGTAATATAAAAGATAGTCGCCTTGTACTGAGCGAGATAGAACGTGTTCTTAAGCCTTGGGGGCTTTTTTTTAGTTACCGCCTGTCAGATAACTCTGTTATGTATGAACACGCCGGACGTTTTATTGATGCTGTAACCTCAGAAAATATTAGAGGTGATTATAATCAGTTCAAAAATAATGGACCATTGGCTTTTTGGTCACCTTCTCTGACGAGAAAAATGTATACCGAAGCTGGACTAGGAATTGAGGCAATAGAACGCGTGGGAAGAAGGGATACAAGTGGGACATATGTAGAGTATTTGGCAATAACCGGTATGAAATTATAATGCGCTTCCCGGGGCAGCAATAAATTGTGTAAAGAAAAGATACTCTCCCGTATTATTCGTGAATCGAGGACACAGTTTGGTCCTGCTTGCATTCTGCAGGTGATGTGTTCGCAAAAAGGATCGATTTTACGAAAGGTTCTGATCGCCAGAACCGCATTTGCAAAGTAACCTGACGCTACAGGTTGTGTCGGGCCATGATGTTTTCCAGTCGGTGCTACGTGGAAAGAGCTATTGTCAAAAGTTGTGTACGGCTAGGCGGCAATCCTCTCCATACCGTCCACAAATTCGGCACCGGCAATTACCTTCGCCAGTTTGTCAGCACCTTTAATTTTGTGCCACCGCTTCTCAGCGCAGCAGCATAATTTGTACGCCATAGAAACCACCGTCCGGCTTGAGAAGCAGCTTTTGACTTTCTCGGTACGTAAACGGACAGTGGCAAATGTCGATTCAATAGCCACGTAATCACTGACATTATGCGGGAGGCCATGGAAAGGTGATAATTATAAGTTCTCGACTTTTCAGGCCATAAAAAAAGACGTTTTAGTAGTGCAACCTTTCGGTTTTCCTTCTAAAACGTCTTATTTATATTGGCGTCCCCAAGGGGATTCGAACCCCTGTTGCCGGCGTGAAAGGCCGGTGTCCTAGACCAGGCTAGACGATGGGGACGTTCAGTCCCGCCAGTTAATAATCTAATCAAATTAACAGAAACGGTTTGTGTTTTCAAGCACTATTTTTATGTTCTGATAAAAAAAATGCTCTGTTTTTTATATAAAGACGGAATTAAATAGTAAAAGCTTCACGCTTTTTAATAAAAAAGTATTAATTTTTTCCATAAATATAGCGATAAACCATAGAAGGGGTTATATATAAGTAGAAAACAGGGTATTGACATGTAGTAGAAGGGGGTAGGGTGTCAGTGAATGCAGTAAAGAAAAACAGGAATACCGGTAAGCATATTGATGAAAACCGGTCGCGGAAATATTTTGAGAAGATATTTGAAAGCGAAGGTCCGACAGACACCATTTTTCTCGTTGATAAAAACGGTGCTTTTGTCAAGACCAGCCCGGGGTTTAATGCCCTGCTGGGGTATGAAACCGGTGAGTTGGACGGGCACAAGTTCATCGAAGTTGTGCATCGGGACGAAAAAGTAGACAAACTGATCCCCGATGTTACCACCCACTATTTCCTGCGCAGCAGCGAAATTCCCATGAACATGCATTTCATCGATAAGGCGGGGGGCAAAATACCGGTGTGCCTGCATTCGGTGGTGATTGAAAACCGGCTCGGCGGCTTGCAGCAGGCAATGGGGTTTGTTGAATACAGTAAAGACAGTGAGAAAGAATTCCAGGATCGTATATTTGAAGCCCGGCAGAACCTCAAGAGTGTTCTGGAAAATTCCGGTGACGGGATCTTTGTTTGTAATGCAAACGGGTATATTACGCTGGTGAATGATGCGTTTGCTAAAATGGTGGGTTCCCGTAAGGAGGAGATTAAGGGTAAACACCTGTTTGATATAACGCCGCTTGACGGTACGTTTAACGATACGCTGGGCAACGAAGTGGTGATTGACGACAATTATATGAAGCACCAGGTTGAGCGGGCCAATGAACTGTTTGAGAAGGGTAAGGTAACCTACCGGCTGTACCTGGCACATTCCTCCGGAAAAATCGTACCTGTGGAAGGCACGTTTTCTATCCTGCACGATCAGCATGAGGAACGGAGGGGCACCATCGGTATTGTGCGTAATGCAACAGACAGGATACGGGCCGAAAGGCAACTGGCACAATCGCGTGACTATCTGGAAAATATATTCAAAACCACCGCCGACGGAATTATCGTGATCGACGAATGGGGCGAGATTGTCCGGGCAAACAAATCCATTGAGAAGATGTTCGGCTGCCCGGAGAAGAAACTGCTGGGCAAGCATACCACTGAACTGATACCAAAGCGCTTCAGAAGCCAGAAGACTCAGCGTGATGTGCAGAAAACGTTTCACGAACTGGCAACGAAAGGGTTTGTGGAAAATTTTGAAACCGCATTTATGCGTGAAAACGGAGAAGTGTTTCCGGTTGAGATGAATATGAGCCTGCTGCGTAACAAGGTAAATGATGTGAGCGGTACGGTTATTACGGTGCGGGACATTACAGAGCGTAAACATCTGGAAGAAGAGCGGTGGCGTACCAAGCGGCTTGAAGCAGTCAGTGAACTGGCCTCCGGCATTGCCTGTGATTTTGATTCCATTCTTACGGCCTTACTGGGTAATATCATCAATGCCCAGGCGGCAATGGGGTTAGATGATGAAACCTACGGCTATCTGGCAGAAGCCGAGAAGGGGGCGATGCGGGCCAAGGATATGATTAAACAGCTCATAACCTTTTCTTCCGAAAGCCCGTTTTTTAAAAGACAACACAACATTGGTGAAGTGCTGACGGAGATCACCACCCAGGTTTTTAAGGGCACCAACATACTGTGCGAGTTCAGTATAGACCATGACCTGTGGCCGCTCTCATTCGATCGTGAGATGATCAGTCAGGTGCTTCGGAGCTTGCTGGCAAACGAACAACAGGCCATGCCTGACGGTGGTGTCATTAGAATAACGGCATCTAATGTTCTTGTTGACGAGAAAATGAAACTGCCCATTGCCTCCGGTAAATATGTGAAACTTACCGTGCAGGACCAGGGCATCGGTATTTTGAATGAATACATCCAGGATATTTTCAGTACCTACCTGAAACAGGGGCGCAAGCGCAGCGGTATGGTGCTGGCAACCGCCTATTCAATAATAAAGAAGCATAATGGTCTTATCACCGTTGAGGCCGAATTCGGCGGGGGCACTACTTTTATCATTTATTTACCTGCCGATAACGGTCATGCTTAGGAGTTTATAGCCGGTAACAGCTTTCGACCATATTCCCATCGTTTATCCTGCGGCACTTGAAAGGTCATTTTTTATGTATTAATGAAATAGTAGACATATTTTTTGTGACACGGGCCGGGAGGGAAGTATGGCTTACGAAACATTGATTTATCGTATAGACGGCACCGACACGATTGTTTTTGTGAGTGACAACTGGAGGTCATTTGCATCTGAAAATCCTGCTAAGGTCGAATGCGGTGCAGACTCTATAGTTGGACGCAGTCTGTGGGATTTTATAGAAGGGGGGGAGACCCGCCATTTGTATCAGGAGTTGTTCAAGAAAGTACGAAAAGGCAACCCAAGCGGACCGATTCCGCTCAGGTGTGATACTCCCGCCAAGCGAATGTTCTTGCAGCTCAATCTGCGGCCGCTGCCGGATCAGCATATTGAGATAACAAGTACAATAGTAAAAATAGAAGAGCGAGATCCTGTTAACCTGCTGGATGATAATGTACCGCGGTCTAAGGAGTTCATCAGAATTTGCAGTATGTGTAAAAAAATTGCGATCCGGCAAAATACCTGGGTTGAAATCGAAAAGGGATTGGAGCACTTGAAACCCTTTGAGGCCGAACAGATGCCGCAGCTGACTCACGGCATGTGCCCCGACTGCCAAAAGATTTTTGTTAAGGAACTTGAAGCGTATACCCCTGCCGACACAAAACAGTCCATACATAAGAAAAAAGGATAACCCTGCACTGACTGTATAAACATACTGAATTTTAAACTGTATTTTTCAAAGGACGTATTCAACTTTTTACTGCCTGCTGATTTTCGTTCCGCACGTCAAGATTACCTTGAAATGTCGTTCCATTTATATTAATCATGAACATACACTGGTTGTGGGGAAATCGTCAGGACTGTTACATCATTCCGGTGGCCATGTGTAGGCTGTTTGAAATGGATTACGGCGGCATCATAACTCCGGCTGTACAGAAAACGAATATGTAGATGGGGGAGTAGGAAGGTGTATGTATGAAACGTTTACTGCTGCATGAAAACATATTGGTGTGCATGGTACTATTCGTGGTTATCTGTTGTGTACAACCTGTACCTGCCGGTGCAGGAATTCTCAACCTTGCCGAACCGGACGAATTTGACGACGACGACACCTATCTTGATGCCACCATATTTCATTTGATAATCGAAGGCGATTCGTCACAGGTCGCAACGGACCTGGGAATACTGCCCCAGCGACATAATTTTCATGATGCCGGGGACGAGGACTGGATTAAGTTCCATGCTACCGCAGAAGGGCTTCACAAGGGATGGTATTCGATACGGGTATCGAATCTTGAGAGTAACTGCGATGCGGTCGTCGAGCTGTATGACACCGATGGTGTAACCCTTCTTCAATCGAGAGACGATAACCTTGCCGGGCAAGATGAGCTCCTTGAATGGCAGTTTGAGACAGACGGCACCTATTATGTGCGGATTAAACATTATGACCCCCTGGCTGGAGGGCAGGACACAGGCTATGACCTTGCCGTGTACTGGCCGATTGGTACAAGCGCCAGCGTTGGTGTTGTTACCGGTACCGTCACTGATCAGGATTCAGGAACAAAAATCGGTAACGCTGCAATCAGAACCGATTCCGGTGGGTCCGCACTTGTTGATCAGGGGCACTATATGATGCTGCACCCGGCGGGGAATTTTAGTCTTGCACTGTATGCCGAAGGATATTTATCTGCCAGTGCGTTTGTGAGCGTTTCAAGCGGAGAGGCTGTTACCAGAGACTTCAGCATGACGGCTGTCGGTTCAACACCATCTGATAATGATACTACCTGCTTTGCAGAAGATCTTTTCGGGGCCGATTCCAGGGAGGTGGAAGTCTTGCAGGACTTCAGAGATCACGTGCTCACTAAAATACCGGCAGGACAGGCCCTGATACGATGCTACTACCGGCTCAGCCCTGTTGCGGTTAGACTCATGTGCAGGAATGAAGCAGTGAAAAATGCCGCTACAACCATGGTAGACAGGCTGGTGGTGATTGTAAGCTCCGGACGTTAGACAATGATGCACGGCTTGTATTGAATTGCCGTCTTAAAAACATATACTCAAGTAATAAGTATTGAAGCCCGCAGTTTCCTGCCTTTCGCATTCCTTGTTGTTTCCATCCGGGGAAAATGATACCTTTTTTGTAGAGCAATTTGCAAAATGCCATAGCTGCACTATCGTAATCATCTGGTAGGAGCACCTTCCGGCGCGGTTTCATGACTTTATGGCCTGTATCGCGGCCGAAGGCCGCTCCTGCCCGGCTATACCATTGTAAAAAGTGCTCTAAAAAATCACCATTATCGGGATCGGTGCGGTGCTGAACTTTGAAGAATTTATCCCGATCATCAAAAAATACAACGGCCTCATCAGCGTTGAAGCTGAGTTCGGGGACGGCACAACCTTTATTATTTACCTGCCTGCCGGAAACGGCGATGGGTGAAACCCCTGCTCTCTTACGACGCCTTCCATTATCTATCTAGTTATTTTTACTTATATATTTTATCAATACCCCCCCCTTGAAAACCCGTTTTTTTTATAGTATGGATGTAGATATAATTACGCTTTGAATGACATCGTGCGAGTAGTTTATTATTTTGTTGTAGCGTTTTTCCGGTAATGTGCAAACCTTCTTTGCTGATAGGAGCCCAAAAAAAGAAAGGACCCGAATGAGCGACGACAAAAAAATAAAGGGCGGGGAAACAAGTACAAACGACCATCTGAAAGTGAGTGAGATAATTCTATCGGCCCAGGACGAGCTTGTAAAAGATTTGGCTGCCCGCAGGCATGCCGTGCATGACGATATGCTTACTCAATACGGTGTTGAACGTGAAAAACATCTTGAATACTCTGCTTATGAAGTTTCCTGCCTGGCAAATGCCATTGCAACTGCAAACCCCGGGCTTTTTACGGAATACATTGACTGGGTAAAAGCTATGTTTAAAAGCAAAGATATTCCACTGACCGCACTTGAACAAAGTCTTGAACTGGTGCAGGAAAGCATGTTGTCCGGGCTTCCGCATGAAACCCACAAAATAATTACCAGGTTCATCCAGGCCGGCATGGATGAACTTAGGGGACCTTCCTCGGAAACCAGCTCGTTTATCGATACTAAAAATACACATGGTGAGCTTGCACAGCAGTACCTTGATGTGGTACTGGCCGGTGACCGCGCTACGGCAAACCGCCTTGTGATGAAGGCTTTTAACGGCGGGTTGTCTATCTTCGATATATATTTTCATGTGCTGCAACCCGTGCAGTATGAAATCGGCAGGCTGTGGCAGACAAACAGAATCTCTGTAGCCCAGGAGCATTTTGTCAGCGGGGTCACCCAGGTCATCATGTCGCAGCTATATTATCCCCATATTTGCGATACCAAGAAAACAGGGAAAAAAATGGTTGCCGTCTGCGTCAGCGGAGAGCTGCACGAGATCGGGATTCGTATGATTTCCGACCTGTTTGAGATGGAGGGCTGGGATGTATATCTTCTGGGTGCGAACATGCCCGTATATGACATTGTGGAAAGCCTGCTTACACATGAAGCCGATGTTCTGGGGATTTCGGCCGCTATGGCCTCAAGCATCAACAAGGTAGAAAAAATCGTAGCGAGGGTAAAGGCATCCGAGGCATCCAGCACATCGATCATTGTCGGCGGATTTGCCTTCAAGCAGGATGTACGGTTATGGAAACTCGTTGGAGCGGATTATTATGCCGGCGATGCGAAAGAGGCATTACAAACTGCTAAGCAATTAGGGGACTGATGTTACATTCAAAAATGGATCCAAGCGATAAAAAGTCGCCTGTCGATGCAAATATGTTCGAAGAGCTTTCACGGCTTAATAACGAACTGGCTGACTTGCAGCGGGAGTTGATAAAAAAAAACAGGGAGCTTGAAAAAGCCAATGCCGAGAAAGCCCTTCTTTTGCAGGTAGATGAATTGACCAACCTGTGGAATCGCCGCCATTTTTATGAGCGTTTTAATGAATTATGCTCATTGTCCCAAAGACACAGCAGGCCGTTGACAATGGTCATGTTTGATCTGGACAATTTTAAATCACTCAACGATACCTATGGGCATCAGTTCGGGGATGCCGTTCTCAAGTGTTTCGCAGTTATTCTTAAAAAGTATTGCCGCGTTGAGGATGTTCCCGCCCGCCTCGGCGGCGAAGAGTTTGCAATGATTCTTCCTGAAACAAACATTGATGCCGCATTCACAACCGTCGAACGTATTCGTAGACATTTTTCTCAAAGAGATGTTCTCGGAAACCGAACAACATGTACGGTCAGTGTCGGAATCGCCCAGCTTACAACGTCCGACACCTATGATACGATAATGAATAAAGCCGATAAAGCACTGTATGTTTCAAAAAATTCGGGCCGCAATAAAACAAGCATCTGTGAATGACCACACATTTTTTTATCACCATACGCTGTATAACCTGTCCGACCTTCGTTCATCTGTAACGGGCATTAACCCGTTTCAGTATTTTGTTTCCTCTTCACCATTGTTTCTGCCGGTAAACCATGGTAACCTGGATACTTGTTAATAGTATCCAGGACGAATGCATTTATGAAAAACGTTATTGAATGGTTTACCCGTCTGATGCCGGTTTGGGTAGTTGGTCTCGGAATAGCGGGATTTTACCTGCCCGGCATTTTTATACCCCTGAAACCGTATCTGGACTGGATGTTTTTTTTCACCATGATCGGGATCGGTGCGGTGCTGAACTTTTCAGAATTTATCCCGATCATTAAAAAACCGCAATCGGTTCTTATGGGCATCGGCGCACAGTTTGTGATTATGCCGGTTTTGGGGTATGTAATAGGATATCTTTTGCAGTTACCGGTACCGTTGCGGATCGGCTTGATACTGGTCGGGTGCGTTCCGGGCGCTATGGCCAGCAATGTTATTGCGTACCTTGCCCGGACTGATGTTGCTTACTCCATATCCATTACCAGCACCGCCACGTTGCTGTCGCCGATTCTTACACCACTGCTTACCTATGCCTATGCCCGTACCTCCATACCGGTTCCGGTGGCAGGCATGTTTTTCACCATTATAAAGACTGTTATTCTGCCCCTTGGCTGTGGGTTTTTGCTGCGGCGTTTCTTTAGAAAACAGATCGACGAAATCAGTTTTATTTTTCCGGCCTTTTCAACGGTATTCATTGCCATAATCTGTGCTATGGTGGTTTCACTAAACCGTGAGTCGATATTGTCGTTGACCTGGATACTGTTTGTGGCTGTGTTCTTTCAAAACCTTTTGGGGCTTATTCTGGGCTACGGGGCAGGCCGGCTGTACCGGTTCGACAACCGGCGTAGACGGACCCTTGCCATCGAGGTAGGTATGCAGAATGCCGGACTTGGTGCGCTGCTGGCGCTGAAGCACTTCAGCCCCCAGACCGCGCTTGTCCCGGCACTGTTTGCGACCTGGTGTGTTGTTACCGCCTCGATACTGGCTGAAGTCTGGGCGGTACGAGCTGCAAGAAGCAACAGCATGTAGGACTTTATTCCCACTCTATGGTGCTGGGTGGTTTCGAGGAAATATCATACACTACCCGGTTGACGCCTTTAACTTCGTTGATGATGCGGTTTGAAATTTTGCCGAGGATGTCGTAAGGCACGTTGACCCAGTCGGCGGTCATTCCGTCGCGGCTTTCCACACATCGCAGGGCGATGACTTTCTCATAGGTACGCTCGTCACCCATAACCCCGACCGTTTTCACCGGCAGCAGAACAGCAAAAGACTGCCAGACTTTGTAGTATAAATCGTTTGCCTTGAATTCTTCAATAATGATGGCATCCGACTCTCGCAGGAGTTCAAGGTCGACCGGGTTGACCGGCCCAAGAATTCGGATGGCAAGGCCGGGGCCTGGAAAGGGCTGGCGGTGGATAAACTCATCCGGGATGCCGAGCTCTTTACCGATTTCGCGTACTTCATCCTTGAACAGTTCCCTGAAAGGCTCAAGCAGCTCAAGGTTCATCTTCTCAGGCAGTCCGCCGACGTTGTGATGGCTTTTAATGGTAGCTGAAGGGCCTTTGAATGATACGCTCTCGATAACATCGGGGTAGAGGGTTCCCTGGGCCAGAAAGTCAATTGTACCAAGCTTTCCTGCCTCTTCGTCAAAAACGTTTATAAACTCGTTGCCGATTATTTTGCGTTTTTTCTCAGGATCTTCTACCCCATCAAGAAGCTTCAGAAAACGCTGGGAGGCATCAACCGCAACAAGATTTATGTGAAACGCGTCCTTAAGCATGGTCGAAACTGAGACGAACTCGTTTTTGCGCAGCACGCCGTTATCGACGAAGATGCTGGTGAGCTGCTTGCCGATTGCTTTGTCTATAAGCACAGCCGCTACAGTGGAGTCAACGCCGCCGCTGCATCCACAGATTACCTTGCGGTCGCCGACCCGGGCGCGAATTTCTTCGATTGACTGCTGGATGAAGGACTTCATGGTCCAGGTGGGTGAGCAGCCGCAAATGTTGAAGATGAAGTTCTCAAGAATCTGTACGCCACGGGGTGTGTGCACGACTTCGGGGTGAAACTGCACCCCATAAATTCCTTTAGCGGCATTGCGCACAGCGGCATAGGGGCAATTATCACTGTGGGCAACAGCCTCAAAGCCGGAAGGAAGCTCAGCAGCGCGGTCGCCGTGACTCATCCAGACCTGAATAGCTTCGCCGGAAGAAAATCCCTTGAAGAGATCATCGTTATTGTCGATGACAAGGTCGGCTTTGCCGTATTCGCGTTTGTTATGAGGTTCAACCTTGCCCTCCAGCAGGTGGCAGGTCAACTGCATGCCGTAGCAGATCCCCAGAATCGGGATGCCCATTTCAAAAACCCGTTTTTCGATAATGGGCGCAGCCTCATCATATACATTGGAGGGGCCGCCGGAGAGGATGATGCCTCTGGGGTTAAGGCCTGCAAGCTTTTCAAAAGAGATATTGAAAGGGTGGATTTCAGAGTACACTTTGCTTTCGCGTACACGCCTCGCGATGAGCTGGGTGTATTGTGAACCGAAATCCAGTATGACGATTTTTTCCTGTTCAAGACTCATGGTGTAAACCTATTCTACCTGGTAGTTGGGGGCTTCCTTGGTGATTATGATATTGTGTACGTGGCTTTCTTTCAGGCCGGAGCTGGTAATCTTGATGAACCGTGCCTTGTTTCGGAGGTCTTCAATGGTTCCGCATCCGACATAGCCCATGCCGGAACGCAGGCCACCGATAAGCTGATAGATATTGGACGAAAGGCTGCCGCGATACGGTATGCGGCCCTCAATGCCTTCAGGCACGAGTTTGGACATTTCTTCAATTTCTGTCTGGAAATAACGGTCTTTACCTCCCTGTTTCATGGCCTCGAGCGATCCCATGCCACGGTATACCTTGTAGGTACGGCCCTGGAACAGCACTGTTTCGCCCGGGCTCTCATCGGTACCGGCAAAGAGATTACCGATCATAACAGAGTGGGCGCCGGCGGCAAGAGCCTTGGCAACATCGCCGGAATACTTGATGCCGCCGTCGGCGATTAAAGGAACATCGTGCTTGTCGGCCACCTGGCGGGTTTCCATGATGGCTGTGATCTGGGGAACACCCACTCCGGCTACAATGCGTGTGGTGCAGATTGAGCCTGGGCCGATACCGACCTTGATGGCATCAACTCCGGCCTTAATAATGGCTTCGGCAGCTTCCTTGGTGGCTATATTGCCGCCGATCAGTTCGCAGTCGGGATAGTTCTTTTTAGTGTCGCGGATGGCTTCGATCACCGATTTTGTATGAGCATGGGCCGTATCAACAACGATAACATCCACGCCGGCGTTGACGATGGCTTCAGTTCGGGCTTCACGGTCGGGGCCGACACTGATTGCAGCTCCCACCCGGAGGCTGCCCCGTGCATCTTTACAGGCATTGGGATACCGTTCGGCCTTTTCAATGTCTTTAACGGTAATAAGGCCGGTAAGGTTATTTTTATCATCCACAACCAGGAGCTTTTCAATACGGTTTTTGTGCAGAATTTTTATTGCTTCATCCGGGGTGACACCGGGCGAGGCGGTAATCAGGTTTTCTTTGGTCATCACATCGGAGATGTTTTTCTCAAAATCGGTTTCAAACCGTAAATCGCGGTTTGTTATAATGCCCACCAGTTTACCGTCTTTAACAACCGGGAATCCGGAAATCTCGTTCTTCTTCATGATTTCCAGGGCGTCCCTGATTTTCTGGTCGGGATGAACGGTTATGGGGTTGATAATCATGCCGCTTTCGGACTTTTTCACCTTTTTAACTTCCAGGGCGTGATCTTCAACCGAAAGATTTTTATGAATTATCCCGATGCCGCCCTCTCGGGCCATGGTGATGGCCGTTCTGGCTTCGGTTACCGTGTCCATGGCCGAACTGAGCAGTGGTATACGCAGATTGATGTTTTTTGTGAGTCTGGTTGAGGTGTCTATATCTTTCGGCAGTACTGAAGACTCGGCAGGAATGAGCAGTACATCGTCGAATGTCAGGCTTGAGGGAATTTGATCGTATGTCATGGGTAATCCCTTTTTTGTAAGTAGTTTATTTTGTTTGTTAACAGAACAAAATATAGAAAAATTGCTTAAATGTCAAGGAGTTATACGTTATGCCTGTACATATATACCAGTGAAACGGCTTGAAGCCGACCATCTCCAAAGGCCTGGATTTACTATGCTATTTCTCCTGTTTTGTCCGATTCATTTGGATTGGGCATCGAGCAGGGTTCCTTCCAGCAGGCCTGCATCGCTAACCAGCATTTCCTTGCAGTTGAGCAAATTCATCAGATATAAAACGATGGCGGTCCCTGGAATGATTACCAGTGCCCGTCCTTCCTCAAGTCCGGCGAGACCAGTTCGTTCCTTCAGAGGGAGTGAAATCATGGTTTGATACAGCTCAACAATCCGGTAATCCTTGAGAATATGGCCGTTTATTGTATCGGGATTGTATTCCGTCATCTGCAGGTCCATGGCGGCAAGGGTTGTTACGGTGCCGGCGGTGCCGATAAGTGTAACAGGATTTTCTACTGTCGTTACGTATTTCAGGCTGGGAACTTTTGTGGTACACAATGCCCTGACGGCGTTTTGCAGGGCGCTGGTTTCACTGTTGTCCGGCGGGTCGTTTTTAAGGTGGTCTTCAGCAAGGGCGATAACACCCAGGGGAATGCTGTCTTTAATGCCGATTGTGTTTTTTTCAGTAAAAATCAGTTCCGTGCTGCCACCGCCGATATCGATAATAAGGGCGGCTTCATGATGAGTGTTTATTACAGACCTGACCCCGCTTAGTGAAAGCAGAGCCTCATCAGTGCCCGATATCACACGAGGTCTGATGCCTGCTGAGGACTGTACCAGGTCTAGAAAAGCATCTTTGTTGCGAGCATTTCGGACACAGGCAGTGGCAACAGCATGAATGTCATGTACTCCATGCTCATGGCAGATAGCCGTAAAGGATGTAATGCACGAAACAGCTCTTTCCATAGCAGCGGAGGTAAGCTTTTTTGTCTCCTGCATATTTTCACCCAGGCGTACAATTTCCCGGGCGCGGTAAAGTACGCGGTAGGTGCAGTCATCATCAACTTCGGCAATAAGGAGCCGTATGGTCTGGGAACCGATATCAAGTGCTGCACGTTTTTTCATACTGTAACCGAAATTGCCTCAACAAATTTCCATTTTTTGGGGTGCTGCTGGGGAAGCCCATAGTGCTTCAGCCATGTAAGCCGCCAGGATTTGTTTCCGCTCAGGTCAGCCATATCGCGGCATAACTGGTCGACGCAGATACCCATGGATTCAAGGGCGGACGTCCTGAGAGCAGGGGTTTTGCAGGGGTTGCCCCACCTGCACGGCTGCTTGGCGCACGCACCGCACGGACCGGCACCGTAGATGCCGGTTACGCTATCCGGCCCGAGTGCTTTCCTGATGTCGCGGGCAAGGCGGTGAAGCACGGTAAACCTCCAGTCGTTTTGCCAGCGCATATCAATGAGCCGTGTTTGCAGTACTATAAAAAGGGACGAGCGGTCCATCACCTGCTGAACGTCCTCCACAGGTCTGGAATTCGGCGGGCAGCACGGAAAAAACCCGTGCCCGGGGCATTTATCAAATCGTCGATAGATGTTCCCCTTTTTGTCGTTATACACGGTCCAGAAGGGAAGGGCACACAGGTCCTTAAAACGCTGATCGATAATTACCAGTTCCGGGGGAAGCACCCCCAGGCGGACAAAGTTTTCGGCACCATCGATTCCGCAACGCTTTATTCGAGATATCGACACTATATCCGCAAGTTTCGGTAGGTGCTCAAGCTTCTTCCTGCAGGCGTTATACAGCCGCTCTTTTTTAGCTCGTGAAAGTCCCTTTACCTTGCGATTGTCCTGCAGGATGCACGCAACAATATTTGCTACGGAATAGTTTACGGGCAGCTTTTTATTTTTTCCACTCATACTTGGGCATTGAAAAGTCGGTGTTGTATTCCCTGAGAATAATATGATGGGGCGTGATCTTGATCATATTGATAGCATCAAGCAGCTTGGCACCCAGCTCGTTTTTCTGCTCCGAAGACAGTTTTTGCCCCTTTGTGGCCGATTTGAGAAAGGTACCCAACACGCCGTACAGGTTCCATTTTTTGGCTTTTGACTTCAACAGCCGCGGATTGGTGCGCATGTTGATCAGTTCGGCGGTGCCGAATATCTGGAGGCTCTGTTGTTTTTTAGCATGGTTGAGGGGTTGCTCGTAAATGGCCGCCGATACCTTGGGGTTGCGCTTGATATTCGCAATTTTGCCGCCGGGTTCGCCGAAAACGTACAGGGTGAGCCCTTCGTGGAAAAACTCAAGGGGCGTCGCCCGGGGTGTGTCCTTACAGGATGTTGCCAGTACAAGGCAGTTCCGATGCTGCATTCCACAGTTGTGGCGCCTCGGCTTTAAATCGGCAAGACCGCAACTGCGATCGAGAAAAGCAATTATTTCTTTTTTAACCTGTGCTTTGGGTTTTTTAATAGGTGCGAACATAACAATTACTCCTTACCGTTGGATGCCTTCTGAAAAATATCCATCTATCCCGATTTTATCGGGATTATGCTCATCCTTCGTCGCTGCAACGTACAGACAAGTGCGTCTCACTCCTGAGGATTTCGCATGCCTTGTATCTGAACATTTTTCAAAAAGCAACACGTATATAAATTGTTCTTTACGACTACATGTCGTACACACTTGTGCTGCATCTTATATACATCCTTCCTCACGGAAACTGTAATAACCGTCCCGGGCGATAATGATATGGTCGTGAATGGTAATGCCGAGGGTTTGGGCGGACTGGAGCAGGGCTTTTGTGAGTCGTTTGTCGTGTTCAGAAGGGTCGGGAGAGCCGCCCGGATGGTTGTGAACACAGATAAGTGAAACGGCTTTGTGCTTCAGGGCCTGTTCCATGATTTTTCGGGGATAGACTGCGGTCTGGTTGACGGTGCCGGTATGGGACCGGTCTTCATGGATAATATGGTTTTTAGAGTCGAGAAAGAGAACGCGAAACTGTTCGTCTGCAAGCCCTGCCATGGAAGAGCGGCAGTAGGACAGGAGGTCCTCCGGTGATGAAATAACATCGCGCCGGTCTGTTTTGCGTTTTAGATAGAAGTCGGAACATTCCCGGGTCAGTTGCAGCAGGATTGCCGTATGTTCACTGACGCCCTCGATTTGTGTCAACTCTTCTATGGGCGCTTCAAGCACGGCCGGAAAGGTCTTGAATCGTGCCAACAGGTCTTTAGCCAGCGGTTTTACGTCCTTGCGTCCGAGGGCATAGGTGAGGAGGAGTTCCAGCACTTCATAATCCTGTGCGTTCTGCAGCCCCTGTTTTTTGAATTTTTCCTTAAGCCGGGTGCGATGACCGGTATAGTGCACTGTCTGCATGGTTATCCGACGAATACTCAATGCCCGCTGAAATGTGTTATAGGTATGACGTTTTTAATGAAAACATTCTTTCAAGATACCCTACATAATGCAAGCAATTTATTGGCAAGGCTCATGGAAAACGTTTATCTATCCCGATTATATAAGGATTGCGCGCTCCCTTCGTCACTGCGGCGTATAGCTAACTACGCCCCATTCCTCATCTTGTATATGAATATTTTCTATGAGCCTTATAGGCCGAGAGTAATGTACGTTTAAATCATCGGCACTGTTTAAATTTTAATCGAGGTTTGCAACAGCATGCATTAATATGTTATTCAGTACCGAATTTGATTTTGACATTACGGAATATGTAAGTAAAATAGGTGAACTATCTCAATTTCCTTTTGAAGCGTAAAGAATAACCCAATAAAACAGGTTTCTATGAGGGAAATATTTTATATTCATCCGCTGGGCCAACTGTTCGGCCTTTTTTTCGGTATTTTCAACCTTGTTACCGGTATAACCCGCAAGTGGTTCAGTGTTGCTATCCATATTAACGTGGGTATTCTGTTCTATGTTACCAGTCTGCTCGGTGCCGGGGTGGGTGTTTTTGTTGCCCGGTATGCACGGCACACCGGTATTCCTCTTGATATGCAGACGCACAAGGCGATTGCGATGGTTTTGATTGTTTTGCTGGCTTTGGGTGCTACGACCGGTTTTATGCTGTTGTCGAAAAAGGCCGTCAAAAAGCATATTGTGTTGCTCCATAGATGGGTCAATGTTCTTAACTGTGTACTCTTTACCTTCCAGGGTGTCATCGGTTTAATGAGTCTTATGACTATGTAACCGCGCCCCGGCGTTTTTTTACTGAAATAACATGCAAACGGCAATACAGGCTGAAAAACTTGTTAAATACTACGGCGGGCGCGTTCGGGCGCTTGATAATGTGAGCCTTGATGTGCACCAGGGCGATATTTTCGGGTTTCTCGGCCCGAACGGTGCGGGAAAAAGCACGTTTGTAAAGATTATGCTGGGTCTTATAGCGCCTACTGCCGGAACGGCCGCCATATTCGGCGAGAGTATCGCCCGGGTATCTTCAAGGGAAACCCTCGGGTTTCTTCCTGAAAATATCCGGGCGCAGACGTTTCTGACCGTTGGTGAGTTTTTGAGGTTTCACGCCGAACTGGCCGGCGTTCCAGGAAGAAAGATTACCGAAGAGGTGTCACGTTGTCTTAAACTTGTCGGGATGGAGGAAAACAGGAGACGCAGAATCGGCACCCTTTCCAAGGGCATGCTGCAGCGCGTGG
>JANQGV010000004.1 GCA_028282925.1 Thermodesulfobacteriota bacterium | reverse complement strand
TGCCGGGGCCGGAACCGGCAAGACCCGGACCCTGATTGCGCGTCTGGCTTTTCTTGCCTCCGACGCCGGCATTGCACCGCATAAGTTGCTTGCCATAACCTTTACCGCCAAGGCCGCCGAAGAGATGCGCCAGCGCGCCCATGCGTTGTGTGATGATCGGGTAGATCTCAGCCCAATGTGGATCGGCACTATACACTCTCTGGGCTATGAGCTGTTGCGGAATGAGGGCTGCCTGATAGGCCTTCCTGCTGATGTCGGTATTATTTCCCATGCCGACCGCGCTGGAATTATGAGGGAACTGGCCCGGGAATTTTCGGACGATTCGGCTGCGGGTTCAGCGAAAAAAATCGAGCTTGCCGTTTCCAATGAAAAAAATGCGTTGCTGAAAGAAGATCAGCTTTCACCACTGTGCCGGGCCTACCAGGAGGCGCTCAGGCAAACCGGGATGCTTGATTTCGACGACCTGATTATAAAGCCCCTGGAGCTTTTCGAGCAGTTTCCTGAGGTTGCAAAGCGAATGCATAAACGCTTTTCGCACATTTCGGTCGATGAGTACCAGGATGTAAACCCGGCCCAGTATGCCTTTATCCGGGCTGTCTGTGCCCCGCCCCATAACCTGTGCGCGGTGGGTGATGCAGACCAGGCGATTTATGCTTTCAGAGGTGCACGGGTAGAAAACTTTTTAAACTTCAGCAGTGATTTCCCCCGGGCGCGGATTGTGTATCTTGAGCAGAACTACCGTTCCACCGAAACGATTATCGAGGCCGCCCAGTGTGTTGTCAGGCGGAACCGTCAACGGCTTGAGAAGAAGCTGGTTGCCACCCGTCCGCCCGGCCCTGCCATCGATATAATCGACGTGCCCGGCGACCGTGAAGAGGCCGACTATGTGGCCGCTGAGATTGAGCGGCTTTTGGGCGGCACCCGGTTTGAGAACATGGGGCAGCAGGAGGACTATGTGGGAGGCTTCGGTGATATTGCCGTTTTGTACCGGATGCACCAGCAGGGCCGAATGCTGAAAAAAGAGCTGGCCCGGAGGGGTCTTCCTGTAGAAAGCGCCGCCGATTGCAGCCTGTATGATGAGCCGGAAATTCAGCCGGTTATGGATGTGCTTGAGGTGCTCGTCGCCCCTGAAAACGATTTTGCCGTGTATGGGCTTCTTACAGCCTCTCCCCTGTCTCCCGGTTCCAGAACGGCCGACAAACTGAAGGCCCGGGCGGAAAACCTGGGTATGCCGCTGCTCCGGGTTCTTGAAAGCGGCCTTTTGCCGGAAGGCGTGCAGGAGAGCGACAGGCAAAAGATCGCGGGCATCACCGCTCTGATTGCCTGGCTGCTTAGTGAGGCCGCCACAAAACCGATTGATAGGATAATAAGAAGCGCCTGGGAGGCGCTCTATGGTGCAGCCGATGAGCCGGACGACACAATGCTGGAGCTTGCAACGGCGTCAATGGCCTATGCCGACAAACCCGCCTGTGAGGGGATTCCGCTGTTCCTGGAAAAAATCGCGTTTCTCAAGGAGGGCGAACAGTTAAGCACCGGCGGTGATGCGGTTCGGCTGATGTCGGCCCATGCCGCCAAAGGCCTCGAATTTCCGGTGGTGTTTATGGTCGGCCTTGAAGAGGGCCTTTTTCCGTACCTGCCGGAAAAAGATGGTGGCTCGGAGGCTGCCCGGGAAGAGGAGCGGAGGCTTTTTTATGTGGGAATGACCCGTGCGCAGGAAAAGCTCTGTCTGGTGAGCGCCCGCAGCCGGTTTCTGTTTGGAGAGCGAAACAATATGCAACAATCCACTTTTTTAGATGATATTCCGCAGGAATATGTTAGGCGGCACAGCAAAAAAAGCCCTCCGAAAAAGAAAAAAGAAAAACAAAAGCAAATGAAGTTATTTGATTTGTAACCGATACGCTAAGTATACTACACTAGTACATGTCTGGTAATGCTGTCCGGCCATATGGAATATATATACAACATATGGTATGGTCTTGACTTTACCTACTAATTGTTGTATATCTTCAAAAAATATATGGTTTTATGATAAAAATGCCCAAACGCGAAAACATGCTGTCACGACGAGACTTTTTACGCACAACCACGGCTGCAACAGCCGGTACCCTGCTGGGTGGCTCCACATTATTCGAAGGGGTTGCCCGGGCCGCCTTTTCAGAGCCTGAACCGGAAGAAGTGTATCTGAATCCGCGCATTTCCCTGATTATCGATGATGTGGGCTATAACAGATCGCGCGTCATGCCTTTTCTGGAACTGGGCGTACCGATTACGTTTTCAGTGCTGCCGCATTTGACCTATTCCTGTAAACTGGCCGATAAAATTCACGCCGACGGCCATGAGGTTATGCTGCACCAACCCATGGAACCGTACGACCGCAAGATCGACCCCGGACCCGGTGCGTTGTACCTGGGACAGACCGTTCAGGAGATGAATAGTGTTATTGTGAAAAACCTGGAGAGCTTTCCTTTTGCCGTGGGGGTAAACAACCATATGGGTTCCCGCTTTACCGAGTCGCAGAACAAGGTGGCTGAGTCTCTCAAGGTTTTCCGGGAGCGGGATTTTTATTTTATCGACAGTTTTACCTCCAGCAATTCGGTAGCCTTTGAAACCGCCCGGCAGCTTCGGATGCGGTCTGCTTTCAGGAATGTGTTTATCGACAATGTCTGGGATAAAGACTATATCTGTTCCCAACTTGCCAAGCTCAAACGCCATGCCCGGCGTTTCGGGCATGCCATCGGCATCGGCCACCCCCGGCTGGAAACCGTCCGTGCTCTGGAAGAGTTTTTTGACGGAGCGGAAGAGGAGGGTTTTGTTTTTACGTATGCTTCTAAGATCGTCTACACTTAAATTTTTGTTAAGAGACTGCCGGAGAACGCCCATCTACTGCGTTGTACTCACCCTTCGTCACTGCGGCGTATAACCACATACGCCTCATTCCTCAGGGTTTCGCACGCCTTGTATCTGAACATTCTCCAACAGTCTCAAGGTGCAAGGGTGTTCTAACAGGAAATCTCGCTTGAGTTGTGATCAATCAGTCTCACTCTTCACGATACCGCACGCCTTGCATCTAAACACTTTTGAACAGCCTGACAGGCCAAACAGTAAACCTCAGTCATATCCCGTATGAAACACTTGATTTGGAACGAAAGCGCTCCTGAAGAGCCTTATAGTCATTCCAGATACTATTGAGCAGTATAATTGAATTGCAACATTTGGGTCAGATATTCCAGCATATGGCGGGTGGTTGTTTTGAGGGCCGGGTTGCTTTGAATGATTTTGGTGATGGCAGGCGCATGGTGGTTATACAGATTGACAAGGTGTCTGCCGGAGGAGCTTTGGGTCAGCACGGTGTCACGGAAATGTCGCAGGGCATCAAGGGCCGGATCATCTTTTCCCAGAAGCAGGACAGCAGGGCAGGGCGGAGCAGCGGGGTCGCAGGCATCGCCGATACCATCATTGTCGGTGTCGGTCTGGTCGGCATTGGGGATATCCGGACAGTTGTCGGCATCGCCGCATACGAAATCTTCATCAATATCGTTCAGGGGGTCAAGGGGGCAGGGATCGCAGGCATTGCCGATGGTGTCATTGTCGGAATCGGTCTGGCTGTCGTTGGCAAGGTCCTGGCAGTTGTCGCAGTTATTTCCCCAACTGTCATTGTCGCTGTTAAGCTGTGCGGGATTATGGATATCGGGACAATTGTCGGAAATATCGCGAATGCCGTCGCCGTCAGAGTCGGTATCGGACACCGTGGGTTCGGCATCGCAAAAATCACCGATCAGATCGCTGTCGTTATCGCTCTGAGCAGGGTTATATGTATCGGGGCAATTATCCACGGTGTCGGCAATGTGGTCGCAGTCTTTATCGAGTGTTGTATCGCAGTCGTTACAG